>DASRZO010000571.1:0-6962 GCA_035686405.1 Pseudomonadales bacterium
CGATGGACGAAGGCTTGCGCTTCTCGTTCCGCGAAGGCGGCAGAACCGTCGGTAAAGGTGTCGTCGTCAAGATTATCGAGTAGTCGAGACCATTTCCGGTTGGGGTGGGCCGTCCGATCGACGATCGGCTCGGTATTTGGGGCCGGGTCGGGCCCCGCACGATCCTGGAAACGGGATCGAAAAGAGGGTGAGCGCGGCTCGAATCGCTCGTTAGCAGTCGAGGGAATCGGGCTTTCGATCGAAGAAGAACGTAAAGTCCGACAGTTGTTTGACACCTGTCGGGGCGCTCTGTAAGATGCCGCTCCTTTTTGCAAGGGGCGGCTCTTTTTTCCCTCGAAACCCACTGCAAAGCAGTCCGAACAGTCAGATTTTGAGGGATTGGAGTCACAAGGCGTGCAGAACCAACGGATCCGAATTCGATTGAAGGCGTTCGATCACCGGTTGATCGACGTGTCGACGCAAGAGATCGTCGATACGGCGAAACGGACCGGCGCGTTGGTGCGTGGGCCGATTCCACTGCCGACCCGAAAAGAGCGTTTTACGATCTTGGTGTCGCCGCACGTCAATAAAGACGCGCGCGACCAATATGAAATTCGCACCCACAAGCGGTTGCTCGACATCGTCGAACCGACCGAGAAGACCGTGGATGCCTTGATGAAGCTCGATCTCGCGGCCGGTGTCGAGGTCCAGATCAGCTTGAACTAGAACTGCCCCACGGCGCCTCACGGCGCACGTCGGTCGCGTGAACGACCCGACGGGGCGGTGCAACAGGATCCCGATAGGGGATCACGGAGTCGGTAGTCACCGTTTGCAGACTTTCCGGTAGGAAAGTGGGCGGACGGTTCTTACGTGTGATGCCGCGGGACGACGATCGAGGGGACCGTCGCGCGCGGATCGAAAACCGAGAGGAATGCCGTGGCCATTGGTGTGGTGGGCAAGAAGAGCGGAATGACGCGGATCTTCACCGAGGACGGAACGTCGATCCCGGTGACGGTCATCGAAGTCGATCCGAACAGAGTGACCCAAGTGAAGACCGACGAACGCGACGGATATACCGCCGTGCAAGTGACGACCGGCGCGCGCAAGGCGCAGCGCGTGACCAAGGCGCTGGCCGGCCACTACGCGAAGGCGGGCAGCGTTGCCGGGCGCGGTCTGTGGGAATTTCGCATCGATGAGAAGGCGGCCGCCGACCTGGCCCCGGGCGCGATGCTCGGCGTCGACCAGTTCGAGGCCGGCCAGAAAGTCGACGTGTGGGGCATTTCGAAAGGCAAAGGCTACGCCGGCACCATCAAACGCTGGAATTTCCGTATGCAAGACGCGACCCACGGCAACTCGGTCTCGCACCGCGTGCCGGGATCGATCGGGCAGAACCAGTCGCCGGGCCGCGTATTCAAAGGCAAGAAGATGTCGGGCCACATGGGCAACCGCCGTGTGACCGAGCAAAACCTCGTCGTCGTCAAAGTCGACACCGAGCGCAATCTGCTGCTGGTCCGGGGCGCGGTCCCGGGCGCCGCCGGCGGTGACGTGTGTGTGCGTCCCGCAGTGAAGGCGTGAGCGGATCGGACGTTGGAGGAACAGTGGGTATGAATCTGAACTTGGCAGCACCCGGCGGCGGCACGGTCGAAATCTCCGAGGCGACCTTCGGTCGCGAGTTCAACGAGCCGTTGGTGCATCAAGTGGTCGTGGCGTTTCTGGCCGGCGCTCGGCAAGGCACGCGCCGTCAACTGACGCGTGCGGAAGTGAGCGGCGGCGGTAAGAAGCCATGGCGTCAAAAGGGCACGGGTCGCGCGCGCGCCGGCAGCAGCCGCAGCCCGCTGTGGCGTAGCGGCGGCACGATCTTCGCGGCGCGCCCGCAAGATCATTCGCAGAAGGTGAATCGCAAGATGTATCAGGGGGCACTGCGCTGTATCGCCTCCGAGCTGATCCGCCAAGACCGCCTGATTGCCATCGACACCTTCTCCGTCGATGCCCCGAAGACCCAAGCCCTCCTCGCGAAACTCAAAGCCCTCGACCTCTCCAACGTCCTCATCGTCACCGAGGACGTCGATACGAACCTGTATCTGTCGGCGCGCAACTTGAAGAACGTCGACGTGTGCAACGTCGCAGCGCTCGATCCGGTGTCGTTGCTCAGCCACGAGCGGGTGCTGATCACGGTCCCAGCGCTGAAGAAGCTCGAAGAGGTGTTGGCATGACCACCGAACGTCACTTCACGATCTTGCTGGCGCCGCACTTCTCCGAAAAGGTCGCGTCGCTGACCGATGCGTCGAACCAGTACGCCTTTCGGGTCGCCCGCGATGCGACGAAGCCCGAGATCAAAGCAGCGGTCGAATCGATTTTCTCCGTCACGGTCGAGAACGTGTCGACGGTGAACGTGCGCGGCAAAGAGAAGCGCACGCAGCGCGGCATCTCGCGCAAGAACCATTGGAAAAAGGCGTACGTGCGTCTTGCCGCCGGTCAGAGCATCGACGTGACGGCGACGGAGTAAGGAATCACCATGGCAGTCGTCAAAACCAAACCCACCTCCCCCGGCCGACGCTTCGTCGTCAAGGTCGTGGATTCCAGCCTGCACAAAGGCGAGCCGCACTGGCCGCTCGTCGAAACGCAGAAGAAGCGCGGCGGCCGCAACAACGTCGGCCGTATCACGACTCGGCACCAAGGCGGCGGCCACAAGCAGCACTACCGCGTGATCGACTTCAAGCGCGACAAGGATGGCATTCCGGCGACGGTCGAACGTGTCGAATACGATCCGAACCGCACCGCGAACATCGCGCTGTTGAAGTACAGCGACGGTGAACGCCGCTACATCATCGCGCCGCGCGGCATCGCGGCGGGCGATCAACTGATGTCGGGCTCGTCGGCGCCGATACGCGCGGGCAACGCCATGCAGTTGCGCAGCGTGCCGCTCGGCAGTGTCGTGCATTGCATCGAGATGAAGGCCGGCAAGGGTGCGCAACTCGCGCGCAGCGCCGGCAGTTCGGCGCAGCTGGTCGCGCGCGAAGGGCAATACGCGACGCTGCGGTTGCGCTCCGGCGAGATGCGTCGCGTGTTGATCGACTGCCGCGCGACGCTCGGCGAAGTCGGCAACAACGAGCACAGCCTGCGCTCGTACGGTAAGGCGGGTGCGCGGCGTTGGCTCGGCATTCGCCCGACCGTTCGCGGCGTCGCGATGAACCCGGTCGATCACCCGCACGGCGGCGGCGAAGGAAAAACGTCGGCCGGCCGCCATCCGGTGTCGCCGTGGGGTACCAAGACGAAGGGTTACAAGACGCGTCGCAACAAACGCACCGACGGCATGATCGTGCGCCGGCGTCACAAGAAATAAGCGGGAGTAGAGAGCGTGCCGAGATCGCTGCGGAAAGGTCCTTTTGTCGACGTCCACCTCGCGAAGAAAGTGGAAACGGCTGTTGCGTCGAACGACAAGCGTCCGATCAAAACGTGGTCGCGGCGCTCGATGATCCTGCCCGACATGGTGGGACTCACGATCTCGGTGCACAACGGCCGCCAGCACATACCGGTGTACGTCAACGAAGAGATGGTCGGGCACAAGTTGGGTGAGTTCGCGCCGACGCGTACGTATCGCGGCCACGCCGGCGACAAGAAGGTGAAGAAGTAGAACGGAGCGAGATGATGGAAGTCAGCGCAGTTGCAAAACGTCTACGCATCTCGGCACAGAAGGCTCGCCTCGTTGCCGATACGGTGCGCGGCAAGCCGGTCGCCGAGGCGCTCGACATCCTCGCGTTCAGCACGAAAAAAGGTGCGGGGCTCGTGCGCAAGGTGCTCGAGTCGGCGATCGCGAACGCCGAGAACAACGAAGGCGCCGATGTCGACGAGCTGCGCGTGCATCGGATCTTCGTCGACGAGGGTATGACGATGAAGCGGACGATGCCGCGCGCGAAGGGCCGCGCCGACAGGATCTCGAAGCGCTCCGCGCACATCACCGTCACCGTTTCAGACCAAGCCGCGCATTCGCGGTCATAGGCGGAGTACACATGGGTCAGAAAGTAAATCCGAACGGGCTGCGACTCGGCATCGTCAAGAGCCACAACTCCGTCTGGTACGCGGACAAGAAGCAGTACTCGAAGTACCTGCTGAGCGATCTGCGCGTCCGCGAGTATCTGCGCGATCGTCTGTCGCAGGCGTCGGTGAGCCGTATCGAGATCGAGCGCCCGGCACAGACCGCGCGCATTTCGATCCACACGGCGCGCCCCGGCATCGTGATCGGCAAAAAAGGCGAAGACGTCGAACGCTTGCGTCGCGATCTCGCCGCCATGATGGGCGTGCCGGTGCACGTCAACATCGAAGAGATCCGCAAGCCCGAGATCGATGCGCTGCTCGTCGCGCAGAACGTCGCGCAACAGCTCGAGCGCCGCGTGCAGTTCCGTCGCGCGATGCGCCGCGTGATTCAGAACGCGATGCGACTCGGCGCGAAAGGCATCAAGGTGCGCGTCGCCGGTCGCCTCGGCGGAACCGAGATCGCGCGTTCCGAGGTTTATCACGAAGGTCGGGTGCCGCTGCATACGTTGCGCGCCGACATCGATTACGCGACCGCCGAAGCGAAGACGACGTACGGCGTGCTCGGTATCAAGGTGTGGATTTTCAAAGGCGAAATCCTCGGCACCGATACCGAGGCGCAGGCGACCGCGTAAGCCGAGAGGATTGAAGGAAGTCATTCATGCTGCAACCCAAGCGAACGAAATTCCGCAAGATGCACAAGGGCCGCAACCGCGGTCTCGCGATGCGCGGAAGTACCGTCAGCTTCGGCGAGTACGGACTGAAGGCGATCGGTCGCGGCCGACTGACGGCGCGTCAGTTGGAAGCCGGGCGTCGCGCGATGACCCGCCACGTCAAACGCGGCGGCAAGATCTGGATTCGCGTGTTCCCCGACAAGCCGATCACGAAGAAGCCGCTCGAAGTGCGGCAAGGCAAAGGTAAGGGCTCGGTCGAGTACTGGGTCGCGCTGATTCAGCCGGGCCGCGTGTTGTACGAAATGGAAGGTGTCGGCGAGGACGTCGCACGCGAAGCATTTTCGTTGGCGGCTGCGAAGCTGCCGTTCAAGACCACGTTCGTCAAGCGATCGGTGATGTGATGAAGGCGTCGGATATCAGAGACAAGAGCGTAGCGGAGTTGAAGACGGAATTGCTGCGCCTGCGCAAAGAACAATTCAACACCCGCATGCAAGCGACCAGCGGCCAGCTCGCTCAGACGCACTTCATGAAGAAGGCGCGTCGCGACATCGCGCGCGTGAAAACGGTGTTACGGGAGAAGCGCGACAATGGCTGACGAGAACAAGCCGAAGGGTCGGGTCGTGACCGGCCGCGTGATCAGCAACAAGTGCGATCAAACGATCACCGTGTTGATCGAACGGCGCGAACCGCACCCGGTGTACGGCAAATACATCCGCCGTTCCACGAAGGTCCACGCGCACGACGAAAAAAACGAGTGCAACGAAGGCGATTTGGTGACGGTGCGCGAGTCGCGGCCGTATTCGAAAACGAAAACGTGGGTGCTCGTGAGCATCGACGAACGCGCGCCCGCGCCAGACGCCGCGCACGCGTGAGGTAGCCGAAGATGATTCAGTCAGAGTCGATGTTGGATGTCGCGGACAACAGCGGAGCGCGGCGCGTGCAGTGCATCAAGGTGCTCGGCGGCTCGAAGCGTCGCTACGCGAGCATCGGCGACGTCATCAAGGTGACGATCAAGGAAGCGATTCCGCGCGGTCGCGTGCGCAAAGGTCAGGTGATGAACGCAGTCGTCGTGCGTACGAAGAAAGGTATCCGCCGGCAAGACGGCTCGCTGATCAAGTTCGACCAAAACGCCGCGGTGTTGCTGAACCCGCAAAACCAGCCCGTCGGCACGCGGATCTTCGGACCGGTGACGCGCGAGCTGCGCACCGAGAGCTTCATGCGAATCATTTCGCTGGCGCCGGAAGTGCTCTGAGGAGTTGACGGAATGCGCAAGATCAAGAGCAAAGACGAGGTGATCGTGCTCACCGGGCGCGATAAGGGGCGCCGCGGCGAAGTGTTGTCGGTGCGTCCGGATGGTCGCCTGATCGTGTCGGGCGTCAACGTCGCGAAGAAACACCAGCGCGGTAATCCGAACACAGGTGCGCAAGGCGGCATCGTCGACAAAGAGGCGCCGATCCAAGCGTCGAACGTCGCGATCTACAACGGCGAAACGGGCAAGGCCGACCGCGTCGGCTTCCGGGTCGAGAACGGCAAGAAAGTTCGCTATTTCAAGTCGACGAAAAAAACGATCGACGTGTAACACGCGTGCAACGAGAAACGAGATGACCGATCTACATCGACAATACATCGAGAAAATCCGTCCGAGCCTGATGGAGCAGTTCTCGCTGACGAATCCGATGGCCGCCCCGCGCCTCGTCAAAGTGACGCTGAACATGGGTGTCGGCGAAGCGGTGGGCGATCGCAAGATCATGGACAACGCCGTCAACGACATGATGTTGATCTCCGGCCAAAAGCCGGTCGTCAACAACGCGCGGAAGTCCGAAGCCGGCTTCAAGATCCGCGAAGGCTATCCGGTCGGTTGCAAAGTGACGCTGCGCGGCGCGCGCATGTACGAATTCATCGAGCGGCTCGTCGGCATCGCCATTCCGCGAATGCGCGACTTCCGCGGCTTGAATCCGCGCGCGTTCGACGGTCGCGGCAATTTCTCGATGGGTGTGACCGAGCAGATCATTTTTCCGGAAATCGACTACGACAAGATCGACGTCATTCGCGGAATGGACGTCACGGTCACCACGACGGCGCGAACGAACGCGGAAGGGCTCGCGCTGCTCAAAGGATTCAACTTTCCGTTCCGTGAGGCGCACTAAGCATGGCGAAGACTTCGGTAGTCGAGCGGGAAAAGAAACGCGATCGGATACAGGCGAAATTCGCCGCGAAGCGCAAGAAGCTGAAAGAGATCGTCAACGATCGCGGCGCATCCGACGACGAGCGTTGGGA
>DASRZO010000572.1:0-8904 GCA_035686405.1 Pseudomonadales bacterium
CGTCATCGCGTGGCGTCGCGGTTTCGCCTATCGTGCGGCGAACCCGAGCGTCGCGAGCGATGGCCGACACCGAATTCGAGTTGTTGTGGAATCTGCCGGCGCGTTCGCTCGACGCACCGAATCGCCGCGGCGCCGGCACGAGCAGCGTCGCGGTCGTCGACGCGGCCGCGTGGCCGCTCGGCGCTGCGAGCGGTCGAGTCTTCCTCAAACGCCAACGTGCATTTTTCTGCCGTCCGGCGTGGAACGCGTTTCGGCGCACACCGACGCTACGCCGCGAAGTGCGCTTCCTGGCGCGCGCACGCGCGATCGGCGTCGATGCGCCTGCCGTCGCGTATTACGGCGAAGTCGGCGATCGGGCGATTCTCGCGGTCCACGAAGTCGCAGGTGCGGTCGACTTCGAACGCGCCCTCGCGGATGCGCACGGCGACACGCGCGACGAGATCGTCCGCTCCGTCGGTGCAACGCTCGCGAGGCTGCACGCGGCGCGCATCGTGCACGGCGCGCTATACCCGAAGCACATCTTGGTCGGCACCGCAGACGCGCGGCGCGTTGCGCTGATCGACTTCGAGAAGGGGCGGCTCGCGCTGACCGCGGCGCGGGCGTCCGCGCGCGATCTCGACCGTCTAGCTCGTCACGCCCCGTTTCTATCGGAGCGCGATTGGCGGCTGCTGCGCGAACGCAACGCGGCCGGCTGATTCGACCGTCAACGGTACAAGTGGCAGGCGACGAGTCGCGCGGGCGCTGCGTCGCCGAGCGGCAGCAGCGGCGGACGCGTGCTGCGGCATACATCCATCACCTTCGGGCAGCGGCCGGCGAAGCGACAGCCCGGCGGCAGATTCACCGGCGACGGTATTTCGCCGGCGATCTCGGCGCGGCCTCTCGCGCGTTCGGTCGCTGGATCGGCTTCCGGGTTCGAGGCCACCAACAATTGCGTATAGGGGTGCTTCGGGTCGAAGAACACCGCGTCCGACGGACCGATCTCGACCAGCGAGCCGAGATACATCACCGCCATTCGATCCGACACGTAGCGCACCATCGACAGATCGTGCGCGATGAAGAGCAGCGTCAGCCCCAGCGAGTCCTGCAATTCGTCGAGCAGGTTGACGACTTGCGCCTGCACCGAGACGTCGAGCGCCGAAATCGGTTCGTCGCACACGACGAATTCCGGATTCATGATCAGCGCGCGCGCGATGCCGATGCGCTGGCGTTGACCGCCGGAAAATTCGTGCGGGTAGCGCGACATGTGATCGGGCTCGAGCCCGACGCGGCGCAGCCAGTCGGCGACGCGGTCGCGCACGTTCGCCGCGCTCTCGCCGCCGAGGCGCAGACCCTCGCCGACGATTTCGCCGACCGTCATGCGCGGATTCAGCGACGAGTACGGGTCCTGGAAGATCATCTGCATCCGCTTCGCGAGACGGCGGAAATCGTCCGGGCCGTAGCGTTGCGGCAGCGGTTCGCCGCGGTAAGCGACGGTCCCGGCGGTCTTCTCGTACAGGCCGATCAGCGTCTTGCCGAGCGTCGACTTGCCCGATCCGCTCTCACCGACCAGTCCGACGATTTCCTTCTCGTCGATCGCGAGTGAAACGTCGTCGACCGCGTGCACGATTTGGCCGCCGCCGATCCGGAAATACTTGGCCAGTCGATCGGCGACGACGAGTACGGTCATGGCCGCGCGCCATAGTGGATGCGTTCGGCGCGCGTCGTCGCGCTCGCGTGGTGCAGCCAGCAGCGCGCGCCGTGGCCGGCGTCGATCTCGAATTGCGGCGGGTGCGTGCGCTCGCAGGCCCGCATCGCGTTCGGACAACGCGCGAAATAGCCGCAGCCGACCGGCGGCGCGAACAGATCGGGTGGGCTGCCGTCGATCGGCCGCAAGCGCAGCGCACGGTCCGCGTTGCGCTTCGGCATGGCGTCGCGCAAGCCGAGCGTGTACGGGTGTGCGGAACGGTAGAAGACGTCGTCTGCGGTCCCGCGCTCGACGATCTCGCCGGCATACATCACGTTCACCCGATCGGCCATGCGCGCGACGACGCCAAGGTCGTGCGTGATCAAGATGATCGCCATGCCGTTCTGGCGTTGGATGTCGCGCATCAGATCGAGAATCTGCGCTTGAATCGTCACGTCGAGCGCCGTGGTCGGCTCGTCGGCGATCAGGATCGCCGGTTCGCACGCGATCGCCATCGCGATCATCGCGCGCTGCAACATGCCGCCGGAGAACTCGAACGGGTATTGTCGTGCGCGTTTGGCCGCATCGGGTATGCGCGTAGCGGACAGCAGTTCGACCGCGCGTTGGGCGGCAGCTGCGGCGCCCGAGCCGCGATGCACGATCAGCGTCTCCGCGATTTGATCGCCGACGGTCATCGTCGGATTCAACGACGTCATCGGGTCTTGGAAGATCATGCCGACCTGCGAGCCGCGAATGTCGACGCCGTTCGCGACCTTGTCGCGCAAGATGTCTTGGCCGCGCAGCAAGGCACGCCCGCGCGTGATGCGTCCAGGCGGCATTGGAATCAGACCCATGATGCTCTGCACGGTGACCGATTTGCCGCAGCCGGATTCACCGACGATCGCGAGTGTCTCGCCGGCGGCGACTTCGAAGCCGACGCCGCGCACCGCGTGGACCGTTCCGCCGTAGGTATCGAACTCGACGTGCAGGTCGTCGACTTCCAACAATGCACTCATCGGAATGCACTCATCGGAATGCACTCATCGGAATGCGCTCATCGGCAAGCCGCATGGAGCGAAGCGCGCGCGTGCGAGGTACGGCGTGCGAAATGCCAGGCACACGGCATTCATTCGCGGCTCCGCATCCGCGGATCCAGTGCGTCGCGTAGACCGTCGCCGAGCAAATTGAACGCGAGCACGGTCACCGAGATGAACAACGCCGGAAAGATCAGTTCGTGCGGGTACGTCAGCATCGTCTTGATGCCGTCGTTGCACATGCTGCCCCACGACGGCGTCGGCGGTGCGACGCCCATGCCGATGAACGAAAGGAACGCCTCGGTGAAGATCGCGCTCGGCACCGCGAACGTGAGCTCGACCAAGATCACGCCGAGCGTGTTCGGAATCATGTGGCGCAAGATCAGGTGGCGCGTCGGCGCGCCGAGCAACCGCGCCGCGCCGACGTAGCCTTCTTCGCGGATTTGCAGGATTTGCCCGCGCACCAGGCGCGCCGAGCTCGGCCAACCGAGCATCATCAACGCCACCAACAACGGCACGATGCCGCTCTCGCCGGAGCCGATCCCGAACGCGATCCGAATCAGGATCATGAACAGCAGAAACGGCAACGCGATGACGAACTCGGCGAAGCGCATCAAGACCTGGTCGATGCGCCCCCCCAGAAAACCGGCGGTGGCGCCGTACAAGACACCGATCAGCACATAGATCAGCGGCGCCGCGATGCCGATGAACAGCGACACGCGCGCGCCGTAGATGAGCCGGGCCAGCAAATCCCTGCCGAGGTAGTCGGTTCCGAACGGATGCAGCGGCAGTTGCACGACGTCGCCGACGCGGAGCGCGCCGGGCTGCTGCGTCAGACCGCGCTCCGCGGCTTCTTCCGCGGTGATCACGCGGACCGGTTCGACCGTCAACGCGGCTTCGCCCGGCAACTCCTCGCCGTGCGCGTCGAGCGCGACGACGGTGTAGTAGTAGCGGATCGCGTTGAGGTTCAAGCGGTCCTCGAAGCTCGGTACGACCGAGCCGTACACCTCGCCCAACGGCAGTCCGAAGGCGCGCTCGGGTCCCGGCGCGAACGTGGTGCGGTACACGCGATACCCGGCCGCGCGCGGATCGACGCTCCACTGCAAGCGGACGGCGTCGGTGTCGGCGGGCTCCGCGAGCGCCAAGGTCATGGCGTCGGAAGCGGGCAGTTCGGACGTCGGACCGCTCCACGTGCGATACGGCTCGACGATGACGGCCGCACGATCGGCGAACGGCGGCTGATTGATCTGATCGACGTCCTGCGACGCGGGATCGACGGGCCACACGAACGGACCGGCGACCGTGAAGACGAGCATCGCGACGATCAAATACAACGACGCGATCGCGCGTCCGTTGCGCTTGAGCCGCAGCCACGCGTCTTGCCAATACGACAACGACGGCCGCGTGATCTCGCTGCGCCGGCGGGCGGCGACGACCGGTTCGAAATCCGCACGCCCGAGTTCGATGTCGCTCATCGTCACGCGAGCCTGACGCGGGGATCGACCACGCCGTACAACAGGTCGACGATGATCACCATCAGTACCAGGAACGCGCCGTAGAACACGGTCGTACCCATGATCACCGTGTAGTCGAGTTGATTGACCGCCTGCACGAAGTAGCGGCCGAGGCCCGGAATCGCGAATACGTACTCGACGACGAAGCCGCCGGTCGTGATCGCGGCGATCGCAGGTCCGAGCACGGTGATGACCGGCAGCACCGCGTTGCGCAGTTCGTGCTTGAGGAAGATGCGGGTGATCGGCAGGCCTTTCGCTTTCGCGGTGCGAATGTAGTCCGCGTTCACGACTTCGAGCATCGACGAGCGCATCAACCGCGTCAGGAACGCCATCGTGCCGAGGCCGAGCACCAGCGACGGCACGAACATGTGCGAGACGGTGCCCCAGCCGGCGACAGGAAATACGGTATGTCCGACGAGGGCGTTGAGGTGCACGAGGGTCAGTTGACCGATGGCGGCGAAAACGAAACTCGGCACCGAGACGCCGAGGATCACCAGAAACATGATCACGACGTCCGGCAGCCGGTTGCGGTACAGCGCCGTCAATGCACCCCACAGGATCCCGCCGATTCCGGCGAACGCGACGGCCAAGATGCCGAGCGTCGCCGACACCGGAAAGTGTTTGGCGATGATGTCGTTGACGCTGCGGTTCTGTTGCGTGAACGAGATACCGAAGTCGCCGTGCAGCATGTTGCCCATGTAGATCAGGTATTGCTGCGTCACCGGTTTGTCGAGCCCGTATTTCGCTTCGAGGTTCTTGCGGATCTCGGCGGTGACGGCTTTGTTCTGCAGCAACGGGTCGCCGGGCACGCTGTGCATCGCGACGAACGTCGCCGTGGCGATGAACCAGACCGTGACGATTCCTTGCAGCAGCCGCCTGACCGAATAGCGCAGCATGGGCTACCGCACGCCGACGGCGATCACGGGCGCCCCTCGATGTAGGCGTTGGTGTAGTCGGGGTCGGCGCCGACGACGCGTCGCTCCATGCCTTTGAGCCGCGGGTCGCGTACGTAAACGACGCCGCGTTCGTAGTTCGGCACGATCACCGCGTCGTCGTACAGGATTCGTTGGATCGCGCCGAACGCGTCCATTCGGGTCTTCGGGTCGAGCGAACTCTGCGCGACGCGAACGAGGCGATCCAGCTCCGGATTCGAATAGGCGCCGCGGTTGTTGCGGTTCCACGACGTGAACAAATCGGCGAACGTCAGCGGGTCGTCGTAGTCCGGTCCCCAACCGGCCATCACGAGATCGAAGTCGCCGGCCGTCATCTTCGCGAGTCGTTGTTTGAAGATCTGCTTGTCGATCTTCACGTCGATGCCGAGCGTGTGTTTGTAGCGGTTTTGGTAGTACTCGGCCTGCAGCACCGACGGACCGGTTTCGTCCGCGAGCATGACGAGCGGCGGCAGCTGCGCGAGACCGAGATCTTCGAGCGCGAGCACGAGCTGGCGGCGCGCTTCCGGAATGTCGACCCGCAGCGGCGGCGGCGGATACTCTTGCCGGAAATAGCCGTGCCGGCCTTGCAACCAGTACGGAAACAACGAGACGCCCGGCAAATTGCCCGGCAGTTTCATCACTTTGTAGACGAGTTCGCCGGAATCGGACGCGAGCAGCAGCGCCTTGCGCAGATGTACGTTGTGCGTCACGCGCCCCGGTCGATGGTTGAACTCGATGAAGAACACCGAGCCGTCGTTGAAGCGGTTGATCTTCCAGCGTTGCTCGAGCGCGTTGTCGAGCGTCTCGGCATCGAGCGGCGCGGTCGCGACCTTGCCGTCTTTGAAGAGGTTGAGTACGGCGAGCGGGTCGCCCGTGACGTACGGGATGTCGATCACGTTCAACTTCACGTTGGCGGCGTCCCAGTAGTACGGATTCTTCTCCATCCGCAAGTGCGCACCGTGCACCCAGGTCGTGATGCGGAACGGCCCGTCGTACAGCAGCGTATCCGCATCCGCGCCGTAGCGGCCCTGCGTCGCCTCGTAGAAATCCCGACGTACCGGCCCGTACGTGCTGTACACGGCGAGCTTCTCGAAATACGGCGTCGGCCGCTCGAAGTCGATCGCGAGCGTGCGGTCGTCCACGGCGCGGACGCCGAGCGATTCGACCGGCAATTCGCCTTTGTTGATCCGTTCGGCGTTCTTCAACGGGTACATGAAGAACGCGTATTCCGACGCCGTAGCCGGATCGACCACTTGGCGCCATGCAAAGACGAAATCGTCTGCGGTCACCGGCTTGCCGTCGCTCCATCGCGCGTCGGCGCGCAAATGGAACGTCGCGCCGGTATCGGTGATCTGCCAACGCTCGGCGATGCCGGGGCGCAACTGCGTGCCGGGGCCGCGCCGCAATAGACTCTCCATCACGTGACCGAGCACGAAGCCGCTCACTTGATCGGTCGCACGCGTGCTGTCGAGTTGCGGCGGTTCGCTCGACATCGCGAGCGTGATCGTGCCGGTGAGCGGATCGACCGCGTCGGACACGCCTTGCGTATCGCTGGTGGCACGCGACAACCAACCGAGCAGAAAGGCGAGTGCGACGAACGAGGCGATACCGAGCAGGGCGAGAAGGATCAGTTGGCGGCCGGCCGTGCGTGTGAACGAGTCGCCGGCGTCGGTGATGACTTCGCTCATGCGAGTCGACGTGACCTACTGAACGGTTCGCAGCAGGTTACCGACTATCCGCTCCAAATGCATGAGGCTGTTGCACTCTTCGACTTGATGGCAATACGCCGAGTAGCGGCGCATTTCGGCGTCGCCGATGGTCCAACTATTGCGCGGTTCCGGGTTCAACCAGATGAGCCGTTTGCAGCGGTCGTACATCTCTTTGAGGATCTCGGCGCGCGGGTCGCCGTAATTGTTGCGCGCATCGCCGAGAATGATGATCGTCGTCCGATTGTCGACGTCGTCGAGACAGTTCTTCTTGAAGTCGATGAACGCTTGGCCGTAGTCGGTCGATCCGCCCGCATAGTCGCGCAGCGCCTTCGCGATCGCGTCTTCGATCTTGTTGCGTTCGAAGAGTTCGGTCACCTCGGCGAGGTCTGACGAGAACGCGAAGGAGCGCACCTTCGGCATCACTTCTTCGAGGCTGTACAAGAACATCAGCATGAAGCGCGCATAGTTCGCGACCGAGCCGCTGACGTCGCAGATCGCGAACACCTTGGGCCGATCGATCTTCACCGACTTCCAATGCAGGTCGAAGATCGAGCCGTCGTACGCCATGTTGTGGCGCAGCGTCCGTGGTACGTTCAGCGCGCCGCGTTTGAACACCTTCTTGCGTCGGGAATGCAGGGCGGCGAGCTTCTTCGCCATCCGCAACACGACTTCCTGGATCAGCCGGAAATTGCGCTGCTCGACGTTCGACAGCTTCACCTTGCGCAGCAACTCTTCGCGCAAACGGCGGCCGGTCGCATCCGCGTGCAGCAGGAACTGCTGTTCGACGTAGTCGCGCACTTGCTCGCGCAGCCATTCGCGGCGCTTCTTCAATTCCTGACCGAGACGCCGCGCCGGCACCGGGCGGCTCTGCCGCAGCGAAGCGATCTCTTGCGACAGCTCGTTGAGGCCCATCGCTTCCATGATCTTGCGCGTGTACAGGCCTTTCTGCGTGAAGACCTGGATCTCCTTGAGATCGACCGTCTCCGCCGCACTCGCCATCGCCATCGCCAGTTCGGTGCGGGCGCCGGCCATCAGTAACTTGCCGAGCGTCGACGTCGGTTCGGTCATCTCGCCGGCGCCGAGGTCTTCTTCTTCGTCTTCCGAAATCGCCGACGATCGCTTCTTCGATTTCTTGCCGCCGCCGGTACCGCCGCCGCGCGCCTCGCCGTCGGTCGCCTGACCGCCTTCGCGTTCGTCGGCTTGCCCCTCGGCAGATTCGTCAGCGTCGAACGCGTCGCTTCGCGACGGCGGGTCGGTCTCGAACTTCTTGAACGAGAAGAACGAGTCGAAGCATTCGCTGTACGTATCTTTTTCGTCGGCGGTCTTCGGCAGCACCATCGACAACGCGTCTTTGAGGAACGCGCGATCGCGGTAGCCGACCAGTTCCATCGCGTTGAACGCGTCGAGCGTCTCGGCGGTGGACACCCTCACTTCGGCGTTGCGCAACGCCCTGATGAAGTTCGAGAGGGTGCGTTCCATCGATCGCCGTCCGTCAGTTCTTCGTCGCCTTGCTGGTCAGCGTCGTGAGCTCGGCGTCGACGTTCACGATGTCTTCCTGGAACTTGAGGATCACATTCAGCGTGTCGCGCACGAGATCGGGATCGAGTCTGTCCGTATGCAACAACAGCAGCGTGCGCGCCCAATCGATCGTCTCGGAGATCGCCGGCACTTTTTTCAGGTCGAGGGCGCGCAACTCGTGAATGAAGTTGACGAGCTGACGCCGCAACTCCGGCAGGATTTCCGGCACGCGGGCGTGAATGATGCGCTGTTCGAGTTCGACGTCGGGGAACGGAATGTACAGATGCAGACAGCGGCGCTTCAGCGCGTCGGAGATTTCGCGCGTGTTGTTGCTGGTAAGGAATACGAGCGGCGGTTCGGCCTTCGCCTTCACGGTGCCGATTTCCGGAATCGACACCTGGAAGTCCGACAGGATTTCGAGCAGCAGCGATTCGAATTCGTGGTCCGATTTGTCGACTTCGTCGATGAGCAGTACGCAGCCGTGCTCTTCTTTCAACGCCTTCAACAACGGCCGCGGTTCGATGAATTCCTCGG
>DASRZO010000573.1:0-5151 GCA_035686405.1 Pseudomonadales bacterium
TTCGAAGATTGCACGTTCGACGGAACTCGCTTCGAAGGGTTCGATGCGTCGAACCTGACGTTCAAAGACGTCGACTTCACCGGCCTCGTCATCAAGAGCGCGGACGAGTTGATTCGCCTCGGGGCGCGCGACGTTGCCTGAGGCGACGCACGCCGATGCCGGGCATACGGAGTGCCCGGCGTGTCACGGGCGGTTGTATCCGAAGGTGCTGCACTGCGCCGACTGCGGCCTCGACGTGACGACGCGCTACGCGGGCAACGAGTTCGCCGACCTCGACGCCGAGGATCTGCATCTATTGCGGATCTTCGTCGTATGCGAAGGCCGAATTCGCGACATGGAATCGGCACTCGGCGTCAGCTATCCGACGGTCAAGTCGCGGCTCGCTGCGTTACGCGGGCGGCTCGGGCTCGGTGCGGACGCCGACGCAGCGATGAAAGGCACGGCGTCGCGTGAATCGTCCGCAGCAAATTCTCAACCTGCCGCGTCGGAGCCGGCGACCGCGCGCGAGATTCTCGATCAGCTCGCGGCCGGCACGACCACGTATGATGAGGCGTTGTCGAAAATCCGCGCGCTGCGAGGTCGCTCGTAGCCGCGGCGACGTCGCGAGGCCATGTCCGTGTCCGAACTCGTCGTGCATCAACTCCCGCCTGCGTGGGGGTTGCCGTCGATCAGCCCGTTTTGTCTGAAGCTCGACGTCTATCTGCGGATGACGGGCATTCCGTTTCGCAGCGTCGTCGACGCGACGCCGTTCGCCGGACCGAAGGGCAAGCTGCCGTGGATCGAGCACGACGGCCGAAAGATCGGCGACTCCGGTTTCATCGTCGAATACCTCGGCGAGCGTTTCGGCCGTAACCCGGATGCGTCGCTGTCGGCGGCGGATCGCGCCGTGTCGCGCGCGCTGCGGCGGATGATCGAGGAAAACCTGTATTGGACGATGGTGTACGACCGCTGGATCGTCGAGGAGAACTGGCGGCGGTTTCGCGACGTCGTGCTCGGCGGCGTGCCCTGGCCGATTCGATTCGTGATCGCACCGCTCGCGCGCAGAGGCGTCCGGCAGCAGTTGGCCGGTCACGGCATCGGCCTGCATTCGCCCGAGGAAATTCACGCGATCGGGCGGGGCGACATCGCAGCGGTGGCCGATGTGCTCGGCGACAAGCCGTTCTTGCTCGGCGACGAACCGACGACGATCGACGCGGTCGCATACGGCATTTTGCCGAACATCATGCACGTCCCCATCGCGAGCCCGGTCAAAGATGCGGCGCTCGCGCGAGCGAATCTCGTCGCGTACGTCGAGCGGATGCGGGTCGCGTATTTCGGCTGATGCTACGCCAGCAGGTCGTGGTGTTCGCTGTGACGGCGTAGATACGCAGCCGCGTACGAGCAGGTCGGCAACACCCTCTCGCCGCGCTCGCGCACGATCGCGAGTACCCCTTCGAGCAGTCGTTGGGAAGTGCCGGTGCCGCGTAGCGCGGGCGGGGCCTCGACGTGCGGAATGACGAGTACGCCGTCGCGGCGCCGATAGTCCGCGAACGCCACGAGGCCGTTCTCTTCGAGTTCGAACCGGCTTCGGGCCGTGTTGTCGGTGACGCGGTTCATCGTGGGTCTCCTCGTATCGCTCGTCGCGGCTGGCGGCCGTCACTGGATATCGTAGAACGCCGCCGCGGTCCTGCCGAAGATCCAATCGCGATCATCGCTCGAAAGTCGAGACGTGAGTATCGACGCGGCGTCGTGCCACGCCGCGTAGGCATTTTCCGCGGCCGACGCGTCGAACGCTTCGAGCAGAACCGGCCAATCGCTGCCCCACATCAGTCGCTGCGGGCCGAACGCTTCGAGCAACACGTCGACGTACGGGGCGAGCGTGTCCGCCGACCACTGACGGCTCGCTTCGGTCGCGAGCCCCGACAGCTTGCAGACGACACGCGAGTCGCGCGCAATCGCGCGCATCTGCGCGGCCCAGACGTCGATTCGGCCGGCCGCGATCTCCGGCTTCGCGCCGTGATCGATGACGACCGGCAGGTCGGGATAGCGCGCGAGGAAACTCCGTAGCGCCGACAGATGTCGCGGCTTCACGAGTGCGTCGAAGCGCAGTCGCGCGCGGCACAGCGCGACGATGGCCGGCGCGATCGACGGCCGCAATATCCATTCGTCGTCGGCCAGATCCTGCAGCATCGGCCGCACACCGCGCAGCGCGGGCGATCGCGCGAGCGCCTCGATGCGCATCGGCGCATCGCGCGACTCGAGATCGGTCCAACCGACCACGCCGGCGACGAACGGCGCTGCGGCCGCGAGTTCGAGCAAAAACGCCGTTTCCGCCTCGGTTTCCGCCGCCTGCACGACGATGGTGCGATCGATCCCTGACCGGGCGAGCAGAGGGGCGAGATGCTCGGGTAGGAAGTCCCGATACAGGCCCGGCAACGCCGGCGTCAGCCAACCGTAGTCGTCGCGCGCGACGCTCCAGAAATGCTGGTGCGCGTCGATGCGGATCATATGACCTCGAGGTAATCGCGATCCGGTAGTTGCGGGAACGGCGCGGTCGGCAGCGTCTGATACCAGAACACGACGGACGCGATGTCGTCCTGCAGCGGCAGGTATTGCCGATCGCGGTGCGTGCGCCAACCGAGCGCTTGGATGGTCACCTTCAGATCTTTCTGGAAGCGCACCGGGTCCATGATGTGCCAGCGATACATGCCGAAGCGCTGCTGTGACCGATAGAGCCCGTCGGGCTTGATGACTTGCGGCAGACCCGCGTACGCGGTCGTGAACGGAACGTAGCCGGGACCGCCCGGATGCGCGCGATCCATCGTGCCGGGATCGAAGTTGTACGCGCCGCAGAAATAGTCTTCGGTACCGGTGCCGCAGATCGTCGGGAATTTCTTGTCGCCGTCGATGAAGAACTTGATCTCGCCTTCGCCCCACCAGCCGTCGTTGTTGACGCCCCACGCCATGTACGTGCCGACGTAGTGGCCGCGCCCCTGCACGCCGTCGATCATCGTGTAGACCTCTTTGTACGGCAGCGGATTCGTGCGGCGGAACTGGGCGTGGAAATACGCCGCGTCGGCCGGCACGTCGGTCAGCGTGTAGTTGATCTGGTAGTACACGTAGAGTTTTTCATCGGACAGGTTTTGCATCGTGAAGCGCGCGCGCTGCTTGAACGGCATCTCCCAATAGCAGTTGAACGCGCGGCCCGGGTTGACGCACACGGCAAGCGACGACACTTGCGCGTAGTGTTCCCAACCGCAGGCGAAGAAGTCGCCGGTCGGGCTCTCGATCGACGCCTGCTCTTGGCCGTCCCAATACGCCCGCAAGATCGAGTGGCGCCATTTGCCGCCGGCGAGCGTCATCCAGATCTGCTGAACGGCGCCTGCGCCTTCGATGTCGGCGAGTTCGAACGTCGCACCGGGTTCGATGATGACGTACGGCGAGACCTTCCACCCTTGTCCGAGCCCGCGCGCCGCGTTCGCCGCGGGCCCATCGGTCGACATGCCGCCTTTGCCTTTTGCGCCGGTGAAATTCTCCGGGCTGATCGATCGTGTTTCCGCTTTGGACAGCCGCGACAGGTTGCCCAAATGCAGGCCAAGCCCCGAAAACTCCGCCATGTGAGTCCCCTTTTTGAAGGATGGAAATGGATATCGGCCGTCGGTTTGTGCTTCGGTCGGTCGAACCGTTAGGCTTGCCCGATCGCCCCCGACGCAAGTTACCTCATCCCCGGAGCGAAGGTCGACGCAGTGATGAAAGCGACTACACCCGCGTTCGAAGTCGATATCGGCGCCGACGACATCGCGTTCTACGAAGCGAACGGCTATCTCGCCGTCGAGGGCGTGACCACGGACGAAGAACTCGAGTGGTTGCGGGTCATCTATTGCGTGGCCGCCGCGCGATGAACTCTCCGTCGCGATCGCCGCTCGCATCGGTGCGTTTCGACAACGCGTTCGTGCGCGAGCTGCCGGCCGATCCCGTCGCGGAGAACTTCCGCCGGCAGGTCACCGGTGCGTGCTATTCGAACGTCGCGCCGACGCGCGTGGCGCAGCCCCGACTCGTCGCCCATTCGCGCGAGGTCGCCGCGCTGCTCGACCTGAGCGACGCCGACGTCGAGTCGCCGCTCTTCGTCGACGTCTTCGGCGGCAACGCGCAGCTCGACGGCATGCAGCCGCACGCGACGTGTTACGGCGGCCATCAGTTCGGCAATTGGGCGGGGCAACTCGGCGACGGTCGCGCGATCAACCTCGGCGACGTCGTCAACGCGCGCGGTGAACATTGGGCGTTGCAGCTGAAAGGCGCTGGGCCGACGCCGTACTCGCGCACCGCCGACGGCCTTGCGGTGCTGCGCTCGTCGATCCGCGAATTCCTGTGTAGCGAAGCGATGCACCACCTCGGGGTGCCGACGACGCGGGCGCTGTCGCTCGTCGCGACCGGCGAGCAGGTCGTGCGCGACGTGCTGTACGACGGCAATCCGGCGCCGGAACCGGGCGCGATCGTCTGTCGCGTCGCGCCGTCGTTCACGCGCTTCGGCCATTTCGAGATTCTCGCCGCGCGCAACGACGTCGATCTGCTGCGCAAGCTCGCGGACTTCACGATCCGCCGGGAATTTCCCGAGTTGGTCGCACCCGCTGCGCCGATCGACGCAGCCGTGTATGTCGCGTGGTACGAAGAAATTTCGCGGCGGACGCTCGCGATGATCGTCGAGTGGATGCGCGTCGGGTTCGTACACGGCGTGATGAACACCGACAACATGTCGATCCTCGGCCTCACGATCGATTACGGCCCGTACGGTTGGCTGGAAAATTACGATCCGGATTGGACGCCGAACACCACCGATGCCGGCACGCGGCGCTATCGGTTCGGCCAGCAACCCGGTATCGCGCAGTGGAACCTGCTGCAGCTCGCGAACGCGGTGTATCCGCTGATCGGTCGAGCGGAACCGTTGGAGGCGGCGCTCACCGAATTCGCGCGCGGCTACGGCGAGCGATGGCGCGCGATGATGCTCGGCAAGCTCGGCCTTTCGCGTTTCGGCGGCGAGGCGGACGAGGCGTTGCTGACCGATCTCGACGCGCTGCTGCGTCGCGCCGAAACGGACATGACGATTTTTTTCCGGCGCCTCGCCGACGTCGAACCGGCGGCGACCGACGACGCGCTGATGGCGCCGCTGCTGGA
>DASRZO010000574.1:0-9367 GCA_035686405.1 Pseudomonadales bacterium
GCTGACGCCGAACGCGCGCAGCTGACCGACCGTGTATTGCAGGCTCAGGCTCTCGTTCGCCACGCCGTCGGCCTTCGGTGACGAGACCGACGCCGGCTCGACCACCTGGCCGTCGGCGATCCACCCATGCTGGCGGAAGTAGTTCGCGACGCTGCCGATCGCGTCGACCGGGTCGGTCCAGATGTTGCGCTTGCCGTCGCCGTCGAAGTCGACCGCCCAGTTGCGAAAGCTCGACGGCATGAACTGACCGTAGCCCATCGCGCCCGCGTACGATCCGGTCAGCGAACGCGGATCGATCCCTTCCTCGCGCGTCAGCAGCAAATACTGCGTCAGCTCGTTACGGAAGAAGTCGCTGCGCGGCGGATAGTCGAATGCGAGCGTCGACAGCGCATCGATCACGCGATACGCGCCGGCGTTGCGGCCGTAGCGCGTCTCGACGCCGATGATCGCGACGACGATTTCCGGCGGCACCGCATATTCCTGTTGCGCGCGCGCGAGCGCGGCGACGTTGTCGCGCCAGAACTGCACACCTTCGGCGATGCGCTGATCGGTGACGAACACGTCGCGATACTCGGACCACGGCTTCACTTTTTCGGCCGGCCGCGAGATCGCGTCGATGATGCTCTGTTTATGTTGGGCGTCTTTGAAGAGCTTCGTGAGGTCGGCGCGCGAGAAACCTTGCTGCGCCATCTGCTCGACGTAGGCGTCGACTTCCGGCCGGCCGACGAAATCGGCGGCGGCGAGTCCGTACAGCGCGTATACGAGCGCTGCCGTCACCACGAATCCCACCGCCATCCGCATCCTTCAAATAGCTCCCTGTCACCAGCCGCGATGGGTGTAGATCGACATCACGATCCCGAAGCCCGCGAGCAGCGTGATCGCCGAGGTACCGCCGTAACTCACCAACGGCAGCGGCACGCCGACGACCGGCAGCAGCCCCGAGACCATAGCGATGTTAACAAATGCATAGACGAAGAACGTCAGCGTCAATCCGCCGGCCGTGAGCCTGCCGAACGTGTGCCGTGCCTGCGTCGCGATGTAGAGCCCCCGCGCGATGATCACCAGATACAACACCAGCAGTGTGATCACGCCGATGAGCCCGAGTTCCTCCGCGACCACCGCGATGATGAAGTCGGTCTGCCCTTCCGGCAGGAAATCGAGGTGCGATTGCGTCCCTTCGAAGAGCCCTTTGCCGAATACGCCGCCGGAACCGATCGCGGTCGTCGACTGAATGATGTTCCAGCCGGCACCGAGCGGATCGCGCTCCGGATCGAACAACGTCAGCACGCGGTCGCGCTGATAATCGCGCATCACGTACCACAGACCCGGCAATGCCGCCGCGGCGCCGAGCGCGGCGAGACCGATCAGGCGCCACTGCAGGCCGGCGAGCACGATCACGGCGAGTCCGGCCGATGCGACCAAGATGCCGGTGCCCAGGTCCGGCTGCTTCGCGATCAGCGCCGCCGGCACGGCGATGATCAACAACGACACGCCGAGGTTGTAGAGGCTGGGCGGCAACGGCCGGTCGTTCAGATACCACGCGACCATCAGCGGCACTGCGATCCGCATGATCTCCGACGGCTGGAACCGCGGTAGTCCGGGCACTTCGAGCCAGCGCTGCGAGCCTTTGACGATGACGCCGACGAAGAGCACCGCGACGAGCAGCACCATGCCGACGGCGTAGAGCACCGGCGTCCAGCGCAAGTACACGCCGGGCTCGAACTGCGCAGCGATCACCATGATGGCGATCGCGAAGACCATCCGGACGATCTGGCCGTCGAGGATCGTCATGTCTTTGCCGAGTGCGCTGTAGAGCACGACCAGGCCGAAACCGATCACGACCAGCAGCGCGAGCAGCAGCAGCGGGTCGAGGTGCATGTTGTTGAGGCGCTTGACCGCCGGCAGGCTGCCGCCGGGTAACGAGCGTACGAAGTCGCGGCTGCTCATCGTTCCGCCAAGCCGAGCAGCGGCAACAGATAGGCATCGATCACCTTCCGTGCCACCGGCGCCGCGACCGCGCTACCGCCGCCGCCGTTCTCGACGAGCACCGACACGGCGATTTGCGGCGCGTCCGCCGGCGCGAATGCGATGAACCACGCGTGTTTGCGCTCGAATTCGGTCAGGTCCTTGTCGCTGTAAGTCTCGCCTTGCTTGATGCCGACGACCTGCGCGGTACCGGACTTGCCGGCCATCCGATATTGCAGTCCCTGACCGATCGCGGTGAACGCCGTGCCGCTCTGGCCGTAGCCCATGTTGCCGCGATGCACGACCATCTCCATCGCATCGATGAGCCGTTCCCAGTCCTGCGCCGAGACCAAGTTCGTGATGTCCGGAATCGGCGGCGGCGGATCCCAATCCGCGAGCGCCGCATCGCTCGACAGCAGCAGGCGCGGCCGCACCCAATGGCCACGATTGGCAATCAGCGCGGCAACGGTCGCGAGTTGCAGCGGCGTCACGAGCACGTCGCCTTGCCCGACCGCCATGTTGATCGAATCACCCGGGTACCACGGTTCACCCTTCGCGCCGCGTTTCCACACCGGATCCGGCAGCCGCCCGGCCAGCGCGTCGAGGACGTCGAAGCTCGTGTTGCGGCCGTAGCCGAATTTCGCGGCGCACGGGGCGAAGTCGTTGATGTTCAGGCGCGAGCCGAGGTCGAAGAAGTACACGTTCGACGAGCGGTAGATCGCACGGGTCAGATCGACGATGCCTTGCCCGCCGCCGCCGCCCTTCGTCCAGCTCCAATCCCGATAGAGGCGACTCTGACCCGGCAACTTGAAGAAGCCGTGATCGACGACGACGCGCTCCCAATTCGTCGCGCCGAGTGACAGTCCGCACAGCGCCACCATCGGCTTGAACGTCGAGCCGGGCGCGTACTGGCCATTCGTGACGCGGTTGAAGAGCGGCTTCTGCGGGTCTTCGCTCAGCTCCTTGTACTTCGCCTGGCTGATGCCGGTGACGAACAGGTTCGGGTCGTAGCCCGGATTGCTGACCATCGCGAGGATGCCGCCGGTGTGCGGTTCGATCGCGACGACCGCGCCGCGGCGGCCGGCGAGCGCTTCCGTCGCGATCTCTTGCAGGCGCGTGTCGAGCTGCAGCGTCAGGTTCTGACCTGCGACCGGCGGCTGCCGATCGAGGACTTGGCGTTGCCGGCCACGCGCGTCGGTCTCGACCTGCTCGTAGCCGACTTGGCCGTGCAGCGACCGCTCGTATACGCGTTCGACGCCGAGCTTGCCGATGAACTGCGTCGCGCTGTACGCGACCGGGTCGAGCACCTTCAAATCGTCTTCGCTGATCCGTCGCACCGAGCCGATCGCGTGACCCATCAACGCGCCGAGCGGGTAGTGGCGCACCAGCTCCGGCGTCACGACGACACCTGGGAGGCGGAAGCGATTCACCGCGAGCGCCGCGATTTCTTCGTCGGTCAATACGACCTTCAGCGGCACGGGTTCGAACGGACGGCGGCGGCGCTCGTAGCGCTTCTTGAACGCGTCGACGTCGCGGTCGTCGAACTCGACGAGCTTGTGCAAGTCGTCGATCAGTCCGTTCAGATCCTTGATCTGCTCGGCGATCAACCCGAGCTGGAACACCGGCCGGTTGTCGGCGAGCAGCACGCCGTTGCGGTCGAAGATCAGCCCGCGCGGTGGACCGATCGGCTGCATCTGAATGCGGTTTTGATCGGACCGGGTGCGGTATTTGTCGTAGTCGGCGACCTGCAAATGGATCATCCGCGCGATCAATACGAAGATCGCGAGCAGCGCGACCAGGAACAACGCGATCACCCGGCTGGTGAAGTCGCGCTGTTCGCGCTGCGGATCCTTGATGTGCGAGGCAACCATCGGCGAGACGCTCAGTCAGGCTCGGTGATACGGATGGCCGGTGAGCAGCGTCCACGCGCGGTAGATCTGCTCCGCGACGAGAACGCGCACCAATGCATGCGGGAGTGTAGCGGCAGACAGCGACCACGAGGCGTTCGAACGCGCTTTGCACGTGTCCGACAATCCATCGGCGCCACCCACCAACAATGCGACGTCGCGTCCGTCCTTGCGCCACGCCGCCAGCCGCTGCGACAGAGCGACGGTACTCCACGGGCTGCCGCGTTCATCCAACGCGATCACACAATCGTCGCGACCGACGTGTTTCAACAAGCGTTCCCCTTCTTCGTCCACGCAACGTTTGACGTCCGCGGTCCGTCGCGTCGCCGGGACCTCTTCGAGGACCAAGGCGTTGTCGCGCGGCAGCCGTCGGGCGAACGTGGCGTATCCCTCGGCCACCCAATCGGGCACTCGGGTACCGACGCACAACAACCGGATCTTCATCGGACGCGACCGCGGCCGCGGTCAGGCGGTGGACTCGACGCTCGGTACTTCCGACCAGAGCCGCTCCAGATCGTAGAACTCGCGCGCACCGTGTTGCATGACGTGCACGACGACGTCGCCGAGATCGACGAGAACCCACTCCAACGCCTCGAGGCCTTCGACCCCATAGGCCGAAATGCCGCGTGCTTTGGAGGACTCTAGGATGTTGTCGACGAGGGCTTTGACGTGGCGGTTCGACGTTCCGGTGGCGATGACCATGAAGTCGGTGACGCTGGTGGCTTGGGACACATCGAGCGCAACGATCTCTTTTCCCTTCACGTCTTCGAGCGCGCGTACGACGTGATCACGCAGCTTGTTAGGCGCCATTGCGATGAGATGCGCTCACTTCGATGGTGGTTGCGAGGGTCAGGAGGTCCGGTCTCCGTACAGCCGATGGGTCGCAATATAGGTCGAGACCGCCGGCGGAAGCAATGCGCGAACGTCGTCGCCGCGCGCGAGCCGCGCGCGGATGTCGGTCGACGAGATCGCCTGCATCGGCGCATCGATGAAGTACACCGCGCCGGCGGGCGTTTCGCCGAGCCGTACGCGCGCGTCGATCCGGCGTCGCTGCGTGAATTCGTTCATCGTCGCATCGAGCGTCGAGTCGGAACCGGGCCGCTTCAGCACCGCCAAATGGGCGTAGTCGGCGAGCTCGCGCCAGCGGTGCCACGTCGGCAATTGCCGGTACGCGTCCCAGCCGAGCAGCCACACGATCGGCTCTGCCGGACCCGCTCGCGCGCGCGCGTCTTCGAGCGTGTCGATCGTGTACGTCGCGCTGCCCCTGCGGACTTCGCGATCGTCCGCGCGCAGCCGCGCCTCGCCGGCCACCGCGAGTTCGAGCATCGCCCACCGATGTTCGATCGAGGCGATCGGCGGCGCGCGATGTTTCGGCCGCGCGGCGAGCACCAGATCGACACGCGCAACGTCGAGCGCCTTTGCAGCGCCGTTGGCGGCGTGCAAGTGGCCGTTGTGAACGGGGTCGAAGGTTCCGCCGAGAAAGACGATCAACGATGCCGGATCTCGCCGTTGCCGAACACGACGAACTTCTGGGTCGTCAGTCCTTCGAGTCCGACCGGTCCGCGCGCGTGCAACTTGCTCGTCGAGATGCCGATTTCGGCGCCGAGCCCGAACTCGAAGCCGTCCGCAAATTGGCTCGACGCATTCACCATCACGGACGCCGAGTCGACTTCCGTCAGAAAGCGCCGCGCCCGAGCGTAATCGTTGGTGACGATCACGTCGGTGTGCTGCGAACCGTACTGCGCGATGTGCTCCATCGCTTCGTCGATCCCGGCGACGACGCGCACCGCGAGAATCGGCGCGAGGTATTCGGCGTACCAATCGTCTTCGGTCGCCGCCGCGATGCCCGGCGACAACGCCCGCGTCTTCGCACAGCCGCGCAGCTCCACGCCGGCTTGATCGAACCGTTGGCGCAGCTTCGGCATCACGCGCGGCGCGATGCCTTCCGCGATCAAGAGCGTTTCGATCGCGTTGCAGACGGCGTATTTCTCGGTCTTCGAATTGACCGCGACCGTGACCGCCATGTCGGGATCGGCGGCATCGTCGATGTACACGTGGCACACGCCGTCGAGGTGTTTGATGACCGGGATCGTCGCCTCGGCGGTGACCCGCTCGATCAAACTCTTGCCGCCGCGCGGCACTAACACGTCGACGAATCGATCGAGCTTCAGCAGCGCGCCGACCGCGGCGCGGTCGGTGGTCGCCACGAGTTGCACGGCGTTCGCCGGTAGACCCGCAGCTTCGAGGCCGCGCCCGATCGCCGCCGCGATCGCGGTGTTCGAACGGAACGCTTCCGAACCGCCGCGCAAGATGCAGGCGTTGCCGGATTTCAGGCACAGCGCCGCGGCGTCGGCCGTCACGTTCGGCCGCGACTCGTAGATGATGCCGACGACGCCGAGCGGCACCCGCATGCGACCGACTTGGATACCGCTCGGCCGATAGGTGAGATCGGTGATCGCGCCGACCGGATCGGGCAACGCGTCGACTTCGCGCACCCCGGCGATCATCCGATCGAGCCCGAGCGCGTCGAGCACGAGTCGATCGACCAACGGTCGATCGAGACCCGCGCGTTGCGCCGCCTCGACGTCGAGCGCGTTGGCCTGCGCGATGTCGTCGCGCGCCGCGTCGACGGCGTTGGCGATCGCCTGCAGTGCGGCGGATTTCGCGCCGGCGCCGGCGGCCGCGATCGCCCGCGCCGCGGCGCGCGCCGCTTGGCCGACGCGGAGCATGTACGCATCGACGTCCAACGTCGTTTGAACTGGGTGCGAACGCGACATGGCTCAGTTGCGCAGGTTGCTGACGATCCGGCTCAGCTCGGCCAAGCGCTCGCGCGCGAGATTCATCTGCAATAGGCCTTGCTTGATCTCGGGTTCGAGCGGCAACAGCTCCGACAACCGCCACGAGATCGAGCGCGCGTCGTGATAGTCGACGTCGAGCGCGAGCTTCTGCGCCAGCGGGTGCTGCATCAAATCGCGCAGCATCTCGATCAACGCCGCGTGCTCGGCACCGGGCGCCTGCGCGCGTTCCTCCGGCAGGAATTCGACGGTACCCATCAATAGGTGATCGTCGGTTTCGTACGTATCGACGATCCGGAACTTCTGTCCGCCGCTCGTGATGATGCCGAGCATCCCGTTCGTCAGCGTGTTGAAGTCGACGATCGTCGCGTACGTGCCGATGTTGAAGATCTTCGGCTGTGCGGGATTGCGGCCGAGCCGCGCGTCGGCACCTTCGCGGATCAGCACGACGCCGAAGCCGGTCTGTTCGCGTAGGCAGCGGCTGATCATGCCGGTGTAGCGCGGCTCGAAGATCCGCAGCGGCAGCCGTCCGCCGCTGAACAGCACCGTTCCCAGTGGGAACAGCGGGATGATTTTCTGCGTTGCGAACGTGTCGGCATGCATGCGCGCCACCATAGCACGCGCACGCATCCGACGCGCAGCGCCCCCGGTCGCGGAGCCTCCGTGCAACCGCGCACGCCCGATGGCCGCACGCATAGGCAGCCGTGGCGTCCGACGCTACACTGCCGGCCACTTCGGTCGTTGGCGTCGCCTTGGATCTACTGCAGATCATCTCGCTCGCCCTGATGCAGGGTCTGACCGAATTCCTTCCGATCTCCACGTCCGCCCACCTCGTATTGCCGTCGATGCTGCTCGGCTGGCCGATGCAAGGGCTGGTGCTCGACGTCGCGCTGCATTTCGGATCGCTGCTCGCGGTGATCGCGTATTTCCGTCAGGACCTGCTGCATTTCGGCGCCGGCCTCTGGCGCTGGATCCGCGAGGGCCAAGCCGACGTCTACGTGCGGTTGATGGCGCAGGTCGTCACCGCGACGATTCCGATCCTCGCGCTCGGCGTGTTGCTGCGCGATTGGATCGAGCCGCGACCGCGCTCGCTCGTATTGATCGCGGCCACCGCGATCGGGTTCGCGCTGTTGATGTGGGTCGCCGACACCCGCGTCGAACGCAGCGGCACGACCGAATTCGAACTGTCGTGGCGCGACGCGCTGTTGATCGGGCTGCTGCAGATGCTCGCGATCGTGCCGGGCGCATCGCGCTCCGGCATCACGATCACCGCGGGCTTGCTGCTCGGCATGTCGCGCGAAGCGGCCTCGCGCTTCGCGTTCCTGCTGGCGATCCCCACGATTCTCGGCACGACGACGCTCGGCGCGATCGGCGCGATGCGGGCCGATCTCGATGTCGTCTGGGTCGACGCACTCGCCGCAGTCGCGGTATCGGCGGCGGTGTCGTTCGCGTCGATCCACTACTTCTTGAAGTGGGTCGAGCGGACCGGCATGGCGCCGTACGTCGCCTACCTACTCGCGGTCGGCGCGGTACTGCTCGCGGTCGGATTGCTGCGCGGCTGAACGCCGGCGCGACTGCCCGATGGTGCCGACGGTCGCATCATCACCGGCATTCCCCCCGTGCCCGGCTGCGCCGCCTGCCGGCGCCGCGGCATCGGCGGCGCCGAAGACAGCATCGAAATGCCGAATCTCAGAACGGAATGTCGTCGTCGACGTCGTCGGCGAAGTCGCTGGTCGCGCTCGCGTCGTAAGAGGGTTCGCGCTCGTTACGGCTTTCGCCGCGCGCGGCCGGTCGACCGCCGCTCTGACGCATCGGCGGACCATCGCTTTCGCCGCCACCGCCGCCGCGGCTGTCGAGCATCTGCATGTCGTTCGCGACGATCTCCGTCGTGTAACGATCGTTGCCGTCCTTGTCTTGCCACTTGCGCGTCTGCAGACGGCCCTCGATGTACACCTTGCTGCCCTTGCGCAGATATTCGCCGGCGATCTCGCCGAGCCGTGCGAAGCAGACCACCGAATGCCACTCGGTACGCTCTTGCTGCTCGCCGGTCTGCCGGTCTTTCCACGATTCCGCCGTCGCCACCCGTAGGTTGGTGACCGCCGAACCGCCCTGGGTGTAGCGGGTCTCCGGATCGCGCCCGAGATTGCCGATCAGGATGACTTTGTTGATGCCGCGCGCCATGTGAATTCTCGTCGTGTGGATGCGGGAGGGACGGCGCAGTGTATCGCATCGGCCATGCGAGGGTCAGCGAGCGATCCGACCACGACGCTGTCAGTAGACCGCTCGAGTCCGAGTACTACGCGCCTTGCGACGAGCAAATTCGGCGCGTATTTTTTCTCGTTTTCCTCAAGGCGGACGGTCGGTGGAAACGATCACGCTGCGTGGGGCGCGCACCCACAATCTGAAGAACTTCGACCTGACGATCCCGCGCGACCAACTGGTCGTCGTGACCGGCTTGTCCGGCTCCGGCAAATCGTCGCTCGCATTCGACACGCTGTACGCCGAAGGCCAGCGCCGCTACGTCGAATCGCTGTCCGCCTACGCGCGGCAATTCCTGTCGATGATGGAAAAGCCCGACATCGACCACATCGAGGGTCTGTCGCCGGCGATCTCGATCGAACAGAAATCGACGTCGCACAACCCGCGTTCGACCGTCGGCACGATCACCGAAATCTACGACTACTTGCGGCTCTTGTTCGC
>DASRZO010000575.1:0-6527 GCA_035686405.1 Pseudomonadales bacterium
CAGCAACCGGCCGCGGTGCAGGCACACGTTGTAGAAGGCTTTGAATTCCTCCGCGCCGGTGCGCACGACCAGGAACGACAGGTGCGCGATGTCGTAGATCAGGTAGTCGCCGATCTCGGGGATGTCGTCCTCGTGACACGCCATCTGCCACACGCGCTTCCACACCTTTTCGACTTCGAGGTCGTGGAACGCCTTCGAGTAGTACTGCTCGGCGGGCACCACGGTCGGCCCCGGCGGCATCGGCGATTCGGTGCGGAAGATCTTCGCAACCGGGTGGCTGTCTTCGTCGAGAAGCCGCTGATAACGGATGCCCGCGGAGCGGTCGGTGCCGGTGGTGGTCTCGATCATGGCGGTCTACGCAAGCGTGGGTTGGCTCGACACTAGGAACTGGCGGTCCGGACGGAAATACGGGATTTCCGCAAGTCGCCGCCGTGGATGTCGCGCCGCCGCGCGCGTGCGGTGCGGACGCGACACGGTGCGATCGTTAGGAGGCGCGGCGCGAGCGCGCCGGATGGACGAAAGCGGGCAACGCCGCGCGTGTGCGCAGCCGCCTGTGGAAGGTCGCGACTACATCCCGCCGGAGACGGTGAGGATCTGCCCGGTCACCCAGCTGCCCGCGTCGCTCGCGAGGAAGATCGCGGCGGTCGCCATGTCGTCGGGCGTACCGAGGCGCTGCAGCGGAATGCGCGCCCGCGCCATCTTTTCGAGCGCCGGCAAGTCCGTCTGCATCGACGTCATCACGACTTCGGTCGGCACGAAGCCCGGCGCGATACCGTTCACGCGTATGGCCGGCGCGAGCTCGAGCGACATCGTCGACGTCAACGCATTCACGCCGGCCTTCGCCGCCGAGTAGTGGCCGCTGCCGGGCACCGCGCGCGTGGCGGCCGGCGAGGTCACGTTGATGATGCTGCCGCCGGCGCTCATGCGCTCCGCGGCGATCACCGATGCCTGCCACACCGCGGTGAGATTGAGGTGCAGACACCGATTCCAGTCGGCCTCGTCGAGTTCGCGCAGCGGAACGCGGATCGGCGAGCCGCCGGCGTTGTTGACCCAGACGTGCAAGCCGCCGAACGCCCGCACGGCCGCGTCGGCGAGTGCGACCACGGCGGCGCGGTTCGTCACGTCGGTCGGAACCGCCAGTGCCCGCCCGCCGGCCGCGTTGATCGCATCGGCGACGCGCGCGACGCGGTCGGCGTGGCGCGCTGCAACGACGACCGCCGCGCCCGCGCGAGCGAACGCGTTGGCAATGCCTTCGCCGATGCCTTGGCCGCCGCCCGTGACTACGGCGACTTTGCCGGTCAGATCGAATCGCTCGATTCCGCTCGGGGTCTCCTTCGCGTGGGTCATTGCGATCTCCTCATCGATCGATGCGGCGGATCACCTTCTCGCCGAACGCGCTCAACCGATCGAGTCCGCCGGGACCCGCGAAGAAGAACGCCGGCACCATCGCGCGGCTCACGCCGATCGATGCGAGCTGTTCGGCGCCGCGGACCGGGTCGGCCATCTGCGCCCCGAACATCGCGTGGATTTCGATGCTCGCCGGGTCGCGCCCGGCGCGCTCGGCCGCAGTCCGCAACTTCCCAACGAGCGCACGGAGGCGCTCGAAGTCGCCTTCGCCGGGGAAGTAGCCGTCGGCGATCCGCACGACGCGATCGATCGCGGCGTCGGTGTCGCCGCCGACGATGATCGGAATCGAACCGTTGACGGGGCGCGGGCTGCACGTGACCGGCTCGAACGATACGAACTCGCCGCGAAACGACGCGTGCGGTCCCTTCCACAGCGCGCGCATCGCCGCGATGTACTCGTCGTTGCGCGCGCCGCGTCGCGCCCACGGCACGCCGAGGGCGTCGAATTCCTCTTTGAGCCAGCCGACGCCGATACCGAGTTCGACGCGTCCGCCGGACAGCACATCGAGCGTCGCGAGTTCCTTCGCGAGCACGAGCGGATTGCGCTGCGGCACGATCAGAATGCACGTGCCGAGGCGCATCGTCGGCGCGGCCGCCGCGGCGAACGCGAGCCAGATGAGCGGATCCGGAATCGGCGTTTCGGGCTCGGCCGGAATCTTGCCGTCGGCGGTGTACGGATACTTCGACGCGATCGTGCTCGGCAGGATGACGTGCTCGCCGCCCCACAGCGACTCGAATCCCGCCGCTTCGGCGCGACGGCACACGTCGAGTGCGCCCGTCGCGTCGATACCGATGCTGCTCGCGAACGCGAGGCCGAATTTCATCTGTGCGCTCCCGACGGTTTGACGTTGTCGCTCAGTTCGCGACGGACGCCGGCACCCAGCTGCCGTGGAAGCCGCTCGGGACGCGCGGCAGCTCGACCGACGCGACCGGCGTGCGGTCCATCGTCTTCGCGTCGTGGATCACGAAGCGGCTCGTGTCGGTTGCCGCGTCGTGCACGAACGTCATCAGGTAGCCGTCGTCCTCGCTCTGCGCGTTCTCGGCGGAGACGAATACCGGTTCGCCCGGCGTGCGGCCGCGGCCGAGATCGAGATCCGTGCGCGTGCCGCGCTCGCGGTCGTATTTGTAGATCGCGCCGGAGCCGCTCGTCGGATCGTTCGCATCCGGCGCGTCCGCGAAGCCCATCACGTAGCCGTAGCGGTGTTTCAGGCCGATCCGGCTGTCGGCCACGCGCGGGAATTCGCCGGGGCGGTCGTCGACTTGCTCCTCGCGCACCGTGCCCTTCTTCGTGTCGATCGTGAAGCGCCACAGGTACGGGTTCGGGAAGTCGATCGACGAGGTGCGCCACATGTGACTGAAGCGCGCGACGTCGAGCACGATCGTGTCGCCGTCTTCGTACGAATTCATCGGATGGAAGACGTAGCACGGGTTGATGTCGTACCAGCGCACGTCGGCGTCGGTGCCGTTGCGCGGCATCACGCCGAGGCGCGCCGGGTAGTTGTCGTCCCAGCGGATCGGCATCTCGCCGCGCATGGCCAGTTGCAGGTCGAACACGGCCGGCAGGTCCATGAAGATCACGTGATTACGCGTGACGTTGAAGTCGTGCATCATCGTCGGCCCGCCGACCGTGATGTTCTCCGTTTGCACGAGCTTGCCGTCCGCCGATACGCGCAGGTAGCGCAGATACGGCGGCATCGCCGAATAGCCGAACGCGAGCAGTTCGCCGGTTTCCGGACAGATCTTCGGATGCGCGGTGAACGAGCCTTTGAGCACGCCGCCGAAATCCGTGGTGCCGACGGTCTCGAGATTGCCGTCGAGCACGTACGGAAAGTGGCCCTCTTCGAGCGCGAGGATCTTGCCCGCGTGACCGACCACGTGCGTGTTCGCCTTCGACGCGGTCATGTCCATCGCGACCGCCGGATCGAAGATCTCGAGCGACGGATTCGCGATGAACGGCGTCTTCACGTAGCGGTTGCGGTACCACAGCGCTTTGCCGTCGCGCAGCCGCACCCCGTGCACCATGCCGTCGCCGAGGAACGGGTGCGCGCTGAAGCCGGTCTTCGGATTGGCGCCGTTGCGCAGGTAGCGGCCGTCGAGTTCGCGCGGGATCGCGCCGGTGACCTTGAGTTGCGTCAGCGTGCGCTCTTCCTGAATCGGGCGGCCGTTGCCGCGCAGGTGAGCGGGGGTGGTGGTATCGCGTGCGACCGTCGCCATCGTGTAGTACTCGCTGCGGAGGAGCCGCGATCGTAGCCAGCGGCCGGCGATAAATCTACCCGTGGTAAATTAAACGCGTGAAACAGACCACGAAAACGCAGCGCCGTCGCAAACGCGACGAGCCGCGCCGCCGCGGCAGGCCGGCGGGCCGCAGCAACGTCGACGGCGTGATCGCCGATCGCGAAACGCTGCTCGCGGCTGCAGAACGGTTGGTACGCCAACGCGGCCCCGGCGTGTCGCTCGACGCGATCGCGACCGAAGCGGGCGTCACGAAGCCGATTCTGTATCGCGGTGTCGGCGATCGCGACGCGCTGGTGCAGGCGCTGGCATTGCGATTGTCGGCGCGGATGGCGGAGGCGATGACGCAATTGGTGGCGCAGGCGCAGGGTCCGCGCGATTCGCTCAAACGTTTGGTCGGCGGCTATCTCGAGGGCGCGGCGGCGGAACGGCATCTGTACCTGTTCGTCACGGCGGGCGGCACGAGCGAAGATCGCGTCCGCCAGTCGCTGTTGCTCGCCGACGACGCCGCGCGCCGTTTCGAGCCCGGCATCGGGTCGTATCGGACGGCGCGCGGAGCGGACGCGTCGGTTGCGACGGTGTGGTCGTATGCGTTCGTCGGCGCGCTGCACTTCGTGACGCTGTGGTGGCTGCGCGATTCGGCGCTCGACATCGAGCGCGTGGTCGAGCAGATCACCGAACTGTTGTGGGACGGGTTGTCGCGCGAGGACGCTCCGCCGCCGCGACGGCGAGCGCGGCGCCGGGTCGAACGATAGTCGTCGGTCCGGTCAACCGCCGAACCGCGGTGGTCGCTTCTCGACGAATGCCTTGAACGCTTCCTTCGCGTCGTCGTGCGCCATCACCGTGATGTGGCGCTGCGTCTCGGCCGCGATGTACGCACCGAAATCCATCCGCTCGGCATCGAGGAAGTTTCTCTTCATTTCTCGCAGTGCGTGCGGCGGCGCGCTCGCCAACCGTTTCGCGATGGCGCCGACTTCGGTGCGCAGCATCGCGAGCGGGAACACGCGGCTCACGAGGCCGGCTTGCAGCGCTTCGTGTGCGCCGAACTTCTCCGGCAGGAAATACAGTTCGCGCGCCTTAGCGGCGCCGACGATTCGCGGCAGCGTCCACGGGCCGCCCATGTCGCCGGCGGATGCGACGTTCAAGAACGCGCTCGAGAACGTCGCCGTGTCGGCGGCGAAGCGTAGGTCGCACGCGCACGCCCAACCGAACCCGGCGCCGGCGCACGGACCGTTGATCGCGGCGATCGTCACCTGCGGCATTTCGTGCAACAAGACCGGCACGCGGAAGTGATGCGGCGAGCTCGCGACGTCGGATTCTCCGGCTGCGTAGTGCTTGAGATCGGCGCCCGGGCAGAAGCCGCGACCTTCGCCGGTCAGCACGACGACGCGGACGTCCTTGCGCTGTGCGACCGCTTCCAGGCAATCGTGCGCCTCGACGAGCATCTCGTTCGTCATGCCGTTCATGCGATCGGGTCGGTTCAGCAACAACCAGCCGATGCCGTCGTCGACTTCGAACTTGAGCGTTTTCATCGTCAATCTCCCAAACGGGTGAACTTGGGCGCGCGCTTTTCGAGCAGTGCGGTCGCACCTTCGCGCGCATCGGCCGACGCGACGAAGCGCCACTGGCTCGCATCGGCTTCGCGCAACGCTTCGACGTAGCCGGTACCGACGTGGCGATACAGCAGGCGCTTCGTTTCGGCGATGGCGGCCGGCGACGACGTCACCGCCAACTTGCGCACGTAGTCGCACGCGGTCGACAACAGCGCTGCGGGCGCGACGACGGTCTCGACCAAGCCGTATTTCATTGCGGTGGCGGCGTCGATGCGATCGCTCATCCACAACAGGTCGAGCGCGCGGCCGATGCCGACGAGGCGCGGCAGCGTCCAGCTCGAACCGTGTTCGGCGATCAGACCGCGTTTCAGAAACACCGTCGTGAAGCTCGCGTCGTTCGAGGCAATGCGCAGATCGCTCATCATCGCGAGAATCATCCCGCCGCCGGCGGCGACGCCGTTCACCGCCGCAATGATCGGCTTCGGCACCTCGAGCAAATAGCTGAAGATGCCGGGCAACGCATCCTCGCTCTGATTGGAGCTGCGATCGGCGTTGCGCCGTTCGTTCGGCGCGGCCGTGACCGCGGCGAGCGCGGCCGCGTCGAGCCCGGCGCAGAAACCGCGGCCGTTGCCGGTGATCACGATGCCGACGACGCGGCGATCGGCGGCGCAGGCATCGATCGCCGCGCGGATCTCGCGCAGCGTGTCGTACGTGAACGCGTTGAGTTTTTCGGGACGGTTCAGTCGCAGTACCGCGACCGGATCGTCGATTTCGAGCTCGATGTCGCGGTACGTCATAGCAAGTTGAACCGCATGCCGCACGCTTGGACCTGATTGCCGTTCGTGCGAACGCCGCGCGCCTTCGCGGTCGCGAGGATCGCGGCGCGGTCGTTCGTCGCGAGATCGAGACCCCCCAAACCTTCGGGGCGGCCGTCGCTGCACGGCACGAACCGCAGCGTCGCGTTGTCGAGTTCGATCGTCGGCGCCTTGCCCGTCACCACGCGCAATTGCGCGATCTCGCCCCAGCGCGCGGCGACGGCGCTCGGGTCGTCGCACTGGATCTCCGCCGCGGCGATTCGCGCTACGCGGTCGGTGCGCTGTGCCTTCTTCCAATTCGCGCCGCCGGCCGGTTCCCACGGCCCGTCCGGGTCGAGCGCCCCTTCGCCGAGCTGTTGGTCGATTTCGAAGAACGAGCCGCCGGTGTCCTTCGGGTGCATCTGCATGTTCTTGAATTCGTGCGTGTCGAATTGATTGACGATGCGGATCCGAAGTTCCTCGACCCGCTTGCGCCGCGGCGCGTGGTCGTCGCATTGCGTGATCACCATGTAGCCGCCGGC
>DASRZO010000576.1:0-6458 GCA_035686405.1 Pseudomonadales bacterium
GCGCAAACACGGCGACGCGAACCTGCATTACCTCGACGGGCTCGAACTCTTCGGCGCGGCAGACGTCGCGGACCTGCCCGACCACCTGCACCCGAACAACGCGGGCTACGGCCGCATGGGCCAACGGTTTCACGCAGCCGCATTCGCCGCCGGCAAACCGCTCGCGGGTCCCGCGTAGGAGGGTCGATGGCCGCGCGCAAAGCGACGCCGAGAAAGCGCCCGGCGAAATCGACGCCGACCGGTAAAGCAAAGGCGACGACGAAACGTGTCGCAAAGCCGTCGTCGCAGCGTTCGTCGAACGCGCCGCGAGCATCAACCGGCAGACGATCGTTCTCGCGTGCACGCGGCGCAGAGCCCGCGCCGCTCAAATACACGCCGCAAGGCGAGCTCGCCGAGCACTACCGGCGCGTCCTCGAAATCGCGCAGAGGTTACCGGGCGTCGAGGCGACGCGCGCGTACGGCACGCCGTGCATCAAAGTCGACGGTAAGATCATGGCGCGGCTGCGCAGCGAGAGCGAAGGCGGACTGGCGCTGCGTTGCGATTTCCCGGAACGCCAAATGTTGATGCAGGCCGATCCGCAAGCGTTCTACGTCACCGACCACTACCTCGACTGGCCGATGGTCCTGATCGACCTCGCCGAGGTGCGCTGGGCAGCCATGCCCGGATTGATCGAAACCGCGTGGCGGATGGTCGCCAAGAAAAAGCGCATCGCGGAATTCGAATCAAACGCCGGCTGACGCCAACGGTAACGCCATGAAGCTTCGCCGCCATCGCGCGCCTCTGGCAATCGCGCGACTCTGATAGGGGCAAACACACCGCGCCACAGCCTTCGGCGCTTTGACGAAGCGCGACAGCGAAGATCTGTCAGTGTCCGAGGCGCGGCATTGGGTTTGCGGGGCGCTCTGAGGCATGGATGCCGAAGGCGAGCGTACAGGGACGTACTTGCAGCGTCCCCGCGAACCCAATGCCGTGCCTCGGACACCACGAACGGCAGCGTTGAACGAACCGAAGGCGGCGCCTCGCCCGCTCCCGAACATCCGTGCCGACAGACGCTCGCGTCTCGTATACCGACACCGATTTTGTCGGTCGCGAGAACGCCGCCGACAATGGCTACCTCAACGCGCGTCCACGAACTCGTAATCCTGCGGATCCACTCGGCGTGTCCGGTTCCAATACTCGACCAGCGTGAACGGCCAGTTCTGCGTCACGCGACCTTTCTCGTTCTTGTACCAGGTCGGCACGTTCGCGGCGCCCCAAGCCATGTTGAGGTTTCCCTCGTCGATCATCTTGTTGTATGCATCGTGCACGTCTTGCTTCGGTTCGAGCGCGGCGTGTTTCTGCTCCAGCAATAGCCGGATGCAATTCAGCACGTAGCGCACCTCGCACTCCGAGAAGAACACGATGCTGCCGTTGACGACGATGTTCGTGTTCGGTCCGTACAGACAGAACAGATTCGGGAAATTCGGAATCGTGATGCCGAGATACGCACGCGGATCGCCGTTCCATTGCTTCTGCAGATCGGCGCCGCCTCTACCCTTCACTTCCATCGGCCACAGGAACTTGCTGGCGAGGAAGCCGGTGCCGTAGACCAAGACGTCGGCGTCGTAGTGCGTGCCGTTCGCCATCTTCACGCCGGTCGCGGTGATCTCGGCGATCTTGTCCGTCACCAACTTCACGTTGTCGCGGCGCAGCGCCCTGATCCAGTTGCCGTTGTCGAACAGGATGCGTTTGCCGCCCGGCGGATACTGCGGCGTCACCTTTGCGAGCAGCTCTTTGTCGTCGCCGCAGAGTTCCTCGAGCACCTGCGTCAGCATCTTGCGCAGCTCGTCGTTCTCGGCACTGATCGAGCGCGTCTGATCGTTCCACGCCGGATCTTTCTTCACCGCCGCGAGGATGCCCTCGGCCATCCGCCAGAACATCGCGAAGCGATACCACTTCGCGTAGTACGGCACGTGGTTGAGCAGCCAGTGTTTACCGTCTGGCACGTAGTCGTGGTACTCCGGCGTCATGCTCACCCACGGCGGCGTGCGCTGGAAAATCACCACTTCCTTCGCGACCTTCGCCACCTCCGGCGCGAATTGGAACGCACTCGCGCCGGTGCCGATCACCAGCACGCGCTTGCCGGTCAGGTCGTGCTGGTGCTGCCACTCGGTCGAGTGGAACGCGATGCCCTTGAATTTGTCTTGGCCCGGGATGTCCGGCCACTTCGGCCGGTTCAGCTGACCGACCGCGCTGATCACCGCATTCGCGGTCAACGTTTCTGCCTTGCCGTCGCGCGTCACCGTCACGCGCCACAACGCCTTCGCGTCGTCGTACGCGCACGTCTTCACTTCGGTGTTGAAGCGAATGTGCTTGCGCAGGCCGTAGTCGTCGGCGGCTTTGTCGAAGTACTGCCGCAGCACTTCCTGCTGCGAATAGAACTGCGGCCAGTCGTTCGGGCGGAAGCTGTACGAATAGGTGTGGTTCGGGCTGTCGACGCGACAGCCGGGGTACGTGTTCTGGTACCACGTGCCGCCGACGTTCGCGTGCCGCTCCAGAATCTCGAACGCAATGCCGGCTTCCTGCAGCCGAATGGCGGCGAGCAAACCCGACATGCCCGCGCCGACGATCAGTACTTTGAATTTCGCGCGCACCGCCGCCGGGACCTTCTGCAGCTCCGGCACGCCGTACGGATCGCTATCGTCCATCGCGAGCTCGGACGTCAGGAACTCTTCGTAGTTGCGGTCGACCTTCGTGCCGATCACGAAGTCGACCATTTCGTGCACGTGTGCGCTCGGTGCCGGCGGCAGCTTGTGGCCTTGGTCGCGGAACTTGCGCAGCGCCTCGAACGCGAGCGCTCGAATGGTCTCCTGCTGTGCTTCGGTGATACCGCCCTGCGCGTCGCCGAAGAACGCGTTCACCGGACGGATGTCGCCGCGGATGATCCCGACGTCGCCGGTGATGTGCACCAACGCCGCCATCAACGACGGAATGTGCGCTTCCTTCAGCGCTTTGCGAATCGTCTCGTCGTTGTCGGTGAGCGGCGCCAGGTCGTTCAGCTTTGCAACTGCCATTTCGTATTCCCTCGATTCCCCAAAAAAAGTCGACCCGCGAGTCGTCGCGCTATTTAGCGGAAGTGCCCGCAGCGATGCAATCCGTGCGGGGCGCAACTACAATTCCGCTTCGCAACCATCGACGGTTGCTCCGTTTCCGGACCCCGCGTGTTCAAAGACTTACTCGCGCAGCAACACTCCAAAGATCCCATCGTCGATCGGTCGCTGCGCCACTCGATCTTCGACGGCATTACCTATTCGGTGATGACGGGTGGCGCCGAGAGTTATTTCTCCGCGTTCGCGATTCTGCTGAAAGCGACCACGTCGCAAATCGGCGTGCTCGCGTCGCTGCCGCCGCTGCTCGCGTCGTTCACGCAAATCTTGTCGGCGTGGCTCGGCCGCCGCACCGGTCATCGCAAGCAGATCATCGTGTTCGGTGCGATCGTGCAGGCGACGACGTTGGTACCGCTGACGCTGTTGCCGCTGCTCTTCCCGGACCACGCCGTCCTGCTGCTCCTGATCTGCGCAGTCGTCTACTACATCGGTCCGAATCTCGGCTCCCCTCAGTGGAGCAGTTTGATGGGCGACATCGTGCCGGAAGCGCGACGCGGCCGCTTCTTCGCGCTGCGCACGCAGCTCGCGAGCGTCGCCAGCTTCTCGGCGCTGATCGCGGCCGGGCTGATCCTGCAACTCTTCCACGCGGTCGGCTACACGTACTGGGGTTTCGTCGCGATCTTCGCGCTCGCGTGCATAGCGCGGCTGCAATCGGCGTATCACTTGTCGCAAATGTACGACCCGCCCGGCCACGTCGCATCGCTCGAATCACCGTGGCACATCGACCTGTGGCGCAGCATCCGCACGACCGATCTCGTGCCGTTCTCGGTGTTCTTCGCCTGTATGCAGTTCGCCGTCGGCATCGCGTCGCCGTTCTTCGTCGTCTACATGCTGCGCGACCTGAAATTCAGCTACGTCGAATTCATGATCAACTCGGCGACGTCGGTGCTGCTGCAGTTCCTGACGCTGAACCGGTGGGGACGTTTGTCGGATCTCTTCGGCAACCGTCTGATCTTGACCACCACCGGCGCGATCATCCCGATCATGCCGACGCTGTGGATCTGGTCGACGAACTACTACTACCTGCTCGGCGTGCAGTGCGTCAGCGGCTTGATCTGGGCGGGATTCAGCTTGAGCGCGTCGAACTTCGTCTTCGATCTGACGCCGCCGCAACGACGCACGACGCTGATGGCCGCACACAACGTCTTCGCGGCGCTCGCCGTGTTCTTGGGCGCCGTCATCGGCGGCTACCTCGGCTCGCATCTGCCGAACGAAGTCACGCTGTTCGGCACGCACTTCGAATGGCTGAGCGCGCTCTATGCCGTCTTCGTGATCTCCGGTCTCACGCGCCTCGTCGTCGCGGTCGCGTTCCTGCCACGGCTGCGCGAAGTGCGGTCGGTGCGGCGTATGTCGATGACGGGGTTGATCTTCCGCGTCACGCGCTTCGCACCGGTATCGGATTTGATCTTCGAGATCGTCGGCACGCTGCGGCGCGGCCGCAACGACGACTGAGTCGCCGCCGCCTCGCGTTCGACGCCCGCATCGCGCGACTCGGCGTATCCTTTCGCCCCGCCCGATCGTCTATGTCGCAGACACAGCGAGGTAGGCCATGCCCACATTCGACGACAATCCGGCGTTCTCCGTCCAAACCGACGTGCGCGGTCCGTGGCGCCGCTATCTCGACGCCCTGGCGCCGTTGCGGCCGGCGTTGCATCGCTATTGTTGCAAGCTGACCGGCAACGTCTGGGACGGCGAGGACCTGATGCAGGACGCGTTGCTGCGGGTGTTCGGTCTGCTCGGCAAGATCGACGCCGATCTCGACAATCCGAAGGCGTATTTCATCCGCACCGCGACGCATTTGTGGATCGACGAGCAACGACGCACGGCACGTCATCGTGCATGGGCGGCTCGCCAAGTCGACGAAGGGGCGGCGAACGCCAATGCGGAGTACGCGACGGAGCTGCGCGAAGCGGCGAGCGCGCTGCTCGAACGGCTGCCGCCGCGCGAACGCGCCGCCGTCTTGTTGCGCGAAGTGCTCGACCTGTCGGCGCAAGACTCGGCCGCCCTACTGCAGGTCAGCGAAGGCGCCGTGAAAGCCGCGCTGCATCGCGGCCGCGAACGGCTGCAAGTCGAGACGGCCGCCGAGTTCGCCGCGGACGCACCGCCCGTCGAACTGGTCGAACGCTTTCTCGACGCGCTGTCGCGCAACGATCTACCGATACTGCAGGCGATCTGTTCGAGCGATCTGTCGGTCGAACTCGTCGGCGGCGCGCGCATGGACTCGTTCGAACAGAGCAAAACGTTCTTCGGCCACGCGCACATGGTGTTCCCACCGCAGATGGCCGAGCTCGCGCGCGCGATGGGTTTCGGCACCGACCCGTATTGGCGGTCGTGCGACTACCGCGGCGAACGCATCGTGCTCGGCTTCCGCACGCTCGACGGCGTCGACGGCCTCAACGAGATCCATCGCATCGAGGCGGCCGACGGCAAGATCGTGCGGATCCGCTGCTATTGCTTCTGTCCGGACACGCTCGCGCACGTCGGCGCCGACCTCGGCGTACCGGCGCTGCGCAGGCCGTATCGCAGCCCCGACCCACCGCGCTGAGGGGCGGCGTCGGACGAGTGAAGGCGCGTCTTACGCCGCAGCGAGCCGCGCGATCCGCGCCGGGTCCGCCGCCGTCCGCCACAGCCGGTACGTCGCAGCGACCGCGACGAAAGCGAGGCCCGCCGTCATGCCGGCCCAGAACCCGTGCAACCCGAGTGGCGCGAAACCGACCCAACCGAAGCCGAGCGAGACCGCGATCGGCACGGCGACAACCCAATAGCCGAACAGCGCGATCCACAGCGGCATGCGCGTGTCCTTGTAGCCGCGCAGCGCGCCGATCGCGACGACCTGGGTGTCGTCGGCCAGCTGATACGCCGCGACGAAGATCACGACGCTCGCCGCGAGCGCGCGGACCGCCTCGTCGTTGCTGAAGAGCGACACGATGAACACGCGCAGCAGCAGCAGCGTGATGCCGACGACGACCGCGAACACCATCGTCACCTTCAACGCGACGACGGCGGATAGCCGCGCCCGCGCATAGTCGTTGGCGCCGACGTTGTAGCCGACGCGGATCGTCGTCGCCATGCCGAGCGCCATCGGCACCATGAACGTGAGGCCGTTCAAGTTGCCGACAATCTGATAGGCCGCGAGCGTCTCCGGGCCGAGCCGCCCGAGCAGCAAACCCATCAGCGAGAACGCGAACACCTCGGCGAACGTCGTGATGCCGATCGGCAACCCGATCACGACGAAGCGCTTCAGGATCGCGGCGCTCGGCCACGAGAAGCGGTCGTACAGTCCCGTCGGCCGCGCGAACGGCAAACGCGTG
>DASRZO010000577.1:0-4308 GCA_035686405.1 Pseudomonadales bacterium
GGGTGCGCTCGGGCCAGGCCGACGCCAGCGGCTACTGGTGGTCGCTGCCCGTGGTCGCCGAGACCTGGGACGGCTACCTGAACGACATCAACGGCTTCCACGTGCGGCCGGAGCACGTGTTCGCGGCGCTCGACGGCGCGCGCGGCGGTGCGATCGAACAGGGCAGCGTCGGCGGCGGCACCGGCATGATCTGCTACGGCTTCAAGGGCGGTTCCGGCACTGCGTCGCGCGTCGTCGAATTCGCCGGACGCGCGTATCGCGTCGGCGCATTCGTGCAATCGAACTTTGGTCGCCGCGAGCAATTGACGATCGGCGGCGTCGCGGTCGGTGCGGCGTTGCAGGATTGGCAGCCGGATCCGCGGCCGGCCGAAGCGGGATCGATCATTGCGATCGTCGGCACGGACGCGCCGTTGCTGCCGCATCAGTTGAAACGGCTCGCGCGTCGCATCGGCTTGGGTGTCGGCCGGGCCGGTGCGATCTCGGGCCACGGTTCCGGCGACATCTTTCTCGCATTCTCGACGGCGAACGCGCAGGCGCTCGACGACTCGGCGCAGCTCGCGCAGGCGGAGTTCGTACCGGACCCGCATCTGAATCCGTTCTTCGAAGCGGTGATTCAGGCGATCGACGAAGCCGTCATCGACAGCATGATCGCCAACGACACGATGCAGGGGTGCGACGATCGCGTCGTGCACGCGTTGCCGCACGCAGCGGTGCGGCGCCTACTCGGATTGCCGGCCGACTAACGATTCGGTCGAGGCCGCGCCGGCGACGTATCGAGGCGGTCCGTTGCGCGAGCGACGGCGCCGGAGCGATGGGGATGTGCGCCGATTCGCTCGCGCTGCGCGTCAAACGACGCGTAGCGCGTTCGCGACCGACGTACGCGCCGCGCGAATGGCCGGGAACAGTCCGCCGATGAGGCCGATCACCGCGGCCCAGACGATACCGAGCGCGATCAGCGGCGTGCCGACGTGCAGCCGCAGCGCCACTTGGCCCAACGATCCGCCGGTGCTGAACGTGCTGCCGTTGAACAGAATCCAAGCGATGGCGCCGCCGATCAATGCGCCGGCGAGCGCGAGCACCTGCGCTTCGACCAATACCGATACGACGACCGGCCACGAGCCGAAGCCGACCGCGCGCAACGTCGCGATTTCGACGGTGCGCGCGCTGACCGCGGAGTACATCGTGTTGAGCGCCCCGAACAGCGCGCCGATCGCCATGATCGCGCCGACGGTGTTCGCGACGATGCCGAGCAGCGTCGCGATGCCTTTCGATTGACCTTCGTAGTATTCGGTCTCGCGCTGCACGTCGACCTTGAGTGTCGGGTCCTGCAGCAGCGCCTGCTTGAACGCATCGAACGACTGCGGCGATTCGAGCGCGACCGTCACGCCGCTGAAGACCGTGCGATTGGCGGCGGACATCAGCGTCTCGGCGTCCGTCAGTACTTCCGATTCGTGCACGTCGCCGTGCGATTCGAAACGTCCGACGACGGTCCAGTCGCCGTTGTAGAACTTCGCGACGTCGCCGATGTTCATGTGCGCGAACTGATCGTGCGCGGATTTGCCGACGACGATTTCGTGCAAGCCCGGCTTGAACATCCGCCCCTCGGTGAGCGTGATCTCCGGCCGCACGGCGGCGGCGACCGCCGTGATGCCGCGTACCGACAACGCGCTCGGCTGGCCGTCGGCCGCGCGCGGTAGGTTCACCGACAGCAGCGCTTCGGGCGAGATCGCGAACCTGCCGCTCGGCGTGCGGGCGATGCCCGGCGCCGCTTCGATCGCGATCAGGTCGTCGCGCGTGATCGTCGACAATCCTTCGGCCAGCGCGCCGCCGCGCAGCACGACGGCGCGGTCCGCCCGGCCGGCGCTCGCGATGGTCGACTGCAGGCCGGTCGACATCGCGAGGACCGTGACGAGCACCGCGACGACGCCGGCGATGCCGACGCAGATGACGAGCGATGTACCCAAACGCTGCGGAATGCTGCGCAGGTTGATGGCGGTGATCGCAAGCGCTTGCCGGAGTGAGCTCATGTCAGTGTCCCGCCAACGCTTCGACGATCGTGAGGCGGCGCGCCCGCAGCGCCGGAAACAACGCGCTCAACGCGGCCAAGCCGACGGCCATCGCGAAGCCGGCGATCCAGACGGAGCCCGGCAGCGGGATCGGCCCGACGATGTGCAGCGCGCCGAAGATGCGCGGAAACGACACGGCGGCGAGGGCGAGGCCGAGGCCCGCGGCGATGATGCACAACACCGACGATTCGACGACGACCAGCACCCATATGGTCGTGTCGCTGAAGCCGAGCGTCTTCAACACGCCGAATTCCGGCACGCGATCGCGCACCGATTGCGCCATGGTATTGCCGGCGAGGAACAACAACGTGAACAGCACCGCGAAGATGATGCCGTAGACGAACGCGCGCACGTTGCCGATCTGCCGCAGTTGCGTCACCAGATACTCGCGTTCGTTCATCGTCGATGTCTCGGCGCTGGAGTTCGCGAACTCGCGATCGATCGCTTGCGCGATTTCGGAGGCGTGGCTCGCGTCGTCGATCGTCAGTGCGTATTGGTGCACGGTGCCTTTGCCGGTCGCGCGCGCTTCGTCGAGGTATTCGTAGTTGAAGTACATCTCGTTCGCGAACACCTTTTCGTCGTTTTCGCCGGCGTTGACCAGCCCGACGATTTGGAATGTCCATTCGGGCGAACCGTCGGCCTTGACCTGATTCAACGAATGCAACGTGACGCGGTCGCCGATGTGCCAATTGAAGCGCTTCGCGAGTTCGCCGCCGACGACGGCACCGTCGCGCGTCGTCCGCATCGCTTCGACCTGATCGGGCGGCACCTTCATCTCCGAGAACATCCGCGCGAACGGCTCGAGCATCAGACCGACGGCGCTGACGTTGTTGCGCGGTTCTTGGTAGTAGCCGACGAGAATCGAGAGGTGCGACACGATGCGCACGCCCGGTATGCGTGCAATGCGCGCTTCGTAGGAGATCGGCATCGATTCGAGCACGTTGGCGCGATTGACCACCCGCAAGCGCATTTCGCTCATCTTCGAAGCCGCATAGTCGAAGCCGGAGACGACACCGTTCAACACGCCGAACAAGAGGAATGCGACGGTGATCGACAACAGCGTCAGCACCGTGCGGATCGGCTTGCGCCAGAGTCCGGCCCATAGCAGCGGTATGTACTTCATCGTGTCTACCTCCCGGACAGCGCTTGCACGATCGTGAGTCGACGAACGCGCAACGCGGGGACCGCCGCGCTCATCGCCGCCAACAGAAGTGCGATGGCGAAGCCGGTCGGAACGATGCGCAACGGCAGCGTGGCCGGACTGCCGGCAACGGACTTGAATATCGGCGGAAACGCGGCGGCCGCCGCGGCGAGCCCCCATCCGGCCGCGACGAGGCTGAGCGCCGCGGCTTCGGCGACGATCATGACCAATACACGCGTCTCGCCGAAGCCCATCGCCTTCAGCACGCCGAGTTCGGACGACCGCTCGCGCACGGACTGCGACATCGTGTTCCCGGCCAGGAACAGCAGCGTGAACAACACGGCGCCGACGATCCAGCGGACGAACATCTGCACGTCGCCGACGTTGCGCGACATCGCGGCGAACCACGCTCGCTCGTTCATCGTCGACGTTTCGTTGCTCGAGTTCGCGAACAGACGATCGATCGCAACCGCGATCTCGTTCGGATCGGCGTCGGCCTTGGGCGTGACGACGAACTGACTGACGGTCCCGGCCTGCCGCGTGCGCGTCAAATCGAGATAGTCGTAGTTGAAATACAGCTCCGTGCCGAACTCCGGATCGTCGTCGGGGCCGGCGTTGACGACGCCGACGACGTCGAGCGGCCATTCGGCCGAACCGTCCTTGTTGACCCAGAACATCGAATGCAACGAGATCCGGTCGCCGATGTGCCAACCGAACCGCTTCATCAGTTCCGCCCCAACGAGCGCACCGGTGCGCGTCGTATGCATCGCCGCCCGTTGCTCTTGCGGCACGTGGAAGTTCGAAATCGCGTCGAGCCACGAGTCGACATCGACGGCCGCGATCGAGAGTCCGTTCTTTTGGTCTTGGTAGTAGCCGACGAAGATGACGAAATACGAAATGGCCTTTACGCCGGGAATCGTCTCGATCTGCGACTTGTAGGCGAGCGGGATCGGTTCGAGTAGGTTCGCCCGATTCGTCACGCGCAGGCGGGTGTCGCTCAATTTCGCGCGCGCGCCCTCGAAACCGGCAATGACGCCTTGCAGGACTCCGAACAGCAGAAACGCCACTGCGATGGATAGCAGGGTGAGCACCGTCCGTGTC
>DASRZO010000578.1:0-6541 GCA_035686405.1 Pseudomonadales bacterium
CGCCGGAACCGCTAACATCGCGACCTCGATTTCGACGCCGCCCGCCATGATCGACTTCACCGACTACCCGGCCTCGAGCAACCTGCGACGATTGCTCTCGGTCCGCTCGACGCTGTTCGCGGCACTGACCGTGCTGATCGCCATCGTCGATCTGGATCTGCCGCGCGTGCCCCTTGCCACGATCGTTGGAACGCTTGCCGCAGTGACTCTGACCAGTTGGCTGAGAGTGACGCGCGTCGCGGAACCGGTTCGCGACGGCGAAGTCATGGCACAACTGATCGTCGACATCGTCGCCATGACGGCACTCTTCTACTTCACCGGCGGTTGGACCAACCCCCTGGTGTCGTTGTACCTGGTGCCCATCGCCGCCGGCGCCGCGATGTTGCCGAGCGCGATGGCATGGTGCGTCGCGTTGGCGGCGATGGCCGGGTACGCCTTGATCGTAGCCGTGTTCGTGCCGTTGCCGCACGTGCACGGCCTCGACGCACCGACCGCGATGCTCGCGACGCACCTGCTCGGCATGTGGCTCACGTTCATCGTCGCCGCCGGTCTCATCGCATACCTCGGCATCACGATGGCCGCGTCGCTGCGGACACGCGCCGCCGCACTCGCGCACGCGCGCGAAGAAATTCTCCGCAACGAGCAAATCATCGGCGTGGCGACACTCGCAGCCGGCACCGCGCACGAACTGTCGACGCCGCTCAATACGATCGCCGTGATCGCGAGCGAATTGCGCGGCGCGACGACGGTCGATCCGCGCGACGTCGACGTACTGTTGTCGCAGATCGACATTTGCAAAGGCATCTTGCGGCGCTTGCGCAACGAAGCGGCGCCGCCCGCTGCCGCGGACGTGCAATCGATCGGTGCGTTCGTCGACGGCGTCGCCGAGCAATTCCAATTGCTGCGACCGAGCGCCGGCGTCGAGTTCCACCGTTCGGGTTGCAACCCGCAACCGCTGATTCGCGCCGAACCGACCTTGAAGCAGGCGATCCTCAACTTGTTGAACAACGCGGCCGATGCATCGCCGCGCAGCGTCGACGTCGCGGCGAAATGGACGACCGACCGGCTGGTCATCGACATCCTCGACCGCGGCGCGGGGTTCGCGCCGCTGCACGGCATCGAAGAACCGTTTTCCAATTCTGCGAACGACTCGGCTGAGGGGATGGGCATGGGTCTGATCCTCGCCAACGCGACGATCGAGCGGCTCGGCGGCGCGGTGCACATCGCCGATCGCAACGGCGGGGGCGCGTGGGTCCAAGTCACGCTGCCGCTGGTGGCCGCCGCATGAACGCGACGCCGTCGCGAGCGCACCCGGCGCCGACGCTGCTGATCGCCGACGACGACGCGGTATTCCGCGACGTGCTGGCGCGCGCGATGACGAAGCGCGGCTTCGCGGTCACCACCGCCGCCGATACCGCCAGCGCGCTCGACGCCGCGGCGATCGCGCCGCCGGCATTCGCCGTCGTCGACCTGAAGATGCCGGGCGCGTCGGGGCTCGAGCTCGTCGAGGCGTTGCGCCGACGGGTACCGGCGGCGCGCATCGTCGTATTGACCGGCTACGCCAGCATCGCGACCGCCGTCGAAGCGGTGAAACTCGGCGCAACCGACTACCTGCCGAAGCCGGCGACGCCGGACGAAGTCGTCGCGGCATTGAACCGCGCGGCGCCCGACAGCGCGATCGACGTCGACGCGACGCCGGCGTCGGTCGATCGCGTCGAGTGGGAGCACATCCAGCGCGTCCTCGCCGAGCACGCCGGCAACGTCTCCGCGACCGCCCGCGCGTTGCGCATGCACCGGCGCACCCTGCAGCGGAAGCTCTCCAAGCGCCCCGTCAAACGGTGACGCAAATTGCCGTCTGCCGACGGTTGCGGAACAATGCCGCGCCACACCTCCCATGCAGTGACTTCGCGGTAGTGCCGCTCCCCCGAGTTCCCACCGATGCACGCTGACGGCGCCGCTGCGAGTCCTGGCGCGGTCGCGCGCGGACGCCTGGCCCCGCTCGTGATCGGCGCGATCGGCGTCGTGTACGGCGACATCGGCACGAGCCCGCTGTACACGCTGCGGCAATGTTTCACCGGGATGCATCACCTCGACCTGACGAGCGCGAACATCCTCGGCGTCCTGTCGATCATCTTCTGGGCGCTGGTGATCGTCGTGACGTTGAAGTACGTGACGCTGATCATGCGTGCGGACAACCGCGGCGAAGGCGGCATCCTCGCGCTGACCGCGCTGGTCTCCCGCGGGCTCGAGTCGAAACCGCGCCGGCGCTGGTGGTTCGTCGGATTCGGCATCTTCGGCGCGGCGATGTTCTACGGCGACGGCATGATCACGCCGGCGATCTCGGTGCTCGGTGCGGTCGAAGGCCTCGAGATCATCACGCCGCAGATGCACCCGCTGATCGATCCGCTCGCGATCGTCATCATCGTCGCGCTCTTCGCGATTCAACGAAACGGGACCGCGCGCGTCGGCGCGATGTTCGGGCCGATCATGTGCCTGTGGTTCGTAACGCTCGCCGTGCTCGGCGGGCTGCACGTCTTCGAACGGCCGGCCGTGCTTGCCGCGATCAATCCGATTCACGCCGTCGCGTTCGTCATCGACAACCCGCTCGCCGCCTTCCTCGCCCTCGGCGCCGTCGTGCTGGCCGTGACCGGCACCGAGGCGCTGTATGCCGACATGGGCCACTTCGGCAAAGAACCGATCCGCCGCGCGTGGGTCTTGTTCGTGATGCCGGCGCTGGTACTGAACTATTTCGGCCAGGGCGCGCTGCTTCTCGGCGATCCGGAGTCGATCAAGAACCCCTTCTATTTATTGGCGCCGACGTGGGCGCTGATCCCGCTCGTGATCCTGGCGACCTGCGCCGCCGTGATCGCCTCGCAGGCGGTGATCTCCGGCGCGTTTTCGCTGACGCGCGCCGCGATTCAGATGGGTTACTGCCCACGTCTGACGATCGAGCACACATCGGAGCGCGAAATCGGCCAGATCTACGTGCCGTTCGTGAACTGGGTGCTCTTCGTTGCCGTGCTGCTGCTGGTCGCCGGGTTCAGGCACTCGGACAACCTCGGCGGCGCGTACGGCATCGCGGTGACGCTCGCGATGCTGATCGACTCGATCCTGATCCTGTTCGTGATGCGCCAACTCTGGCACTGGTCGACCCCGCTCGCGCTCTTGATCGCGCTGCCGCTCGCGACGATCGATCTGGCGTTCCTGTCGTCAAACATGTTGAAGGTGCCGTCCGGCGGCTGGTTCCCGATCGCCATCGGCGTCACGGTGTTCACGCTGCTGACGACGTGGAAGCGCGGCCGCGCGATGCTGATGAGCCGCTTGGCGGACGGTTCGATGCCGCTCGACCTCTTCATCGAGAGCATCGAGTCCGATCCCCCGCCGCGGGTCCCCGGCACCGCGGTGTTCCTCACCTCCGGGACCAACAGCGTCCCCAACTCGTTGTTGCACAACCTCAAGCACAACAAGGTGCTGCACGAACGCGTCGTGTTCCTGACGATCGTGTCGCGCGACATCCCGTACGTCACGGCGGACGAGCGCTACGAGATCAAGACGCTGGGCGAGCACTTCTTCCAGATCATGGCGTACTACGGGTTCTCCGAGGACGTCGACGTGCCGAAGCTGCTCGACCTGTGCAGCCGCGACGGCTTCGCCTTCAAGATGATGGAGACGAGCTTCTTCGTATCGCGCGAGACGCTGATCGCGACCGGCGCGCCCGGGATGGCGACTTGGCGCGAGCGGCTCTTCGTATCGATGTCGAAGAACGCGACGAAGGCATCCGATTTCTTCGGCATTCCGACGAACCGCGTCGTCGAACTGGGGACCCAGGTCGAGATCTGACCGCCGTGCCGCACCGCTGCGGCAAGCACCACGATGGCGCACGCGGTCCCGCGTTCGACTGTCGAATCGTACGTGCCGCGCGCACATGCCTACCCCGCGCTGCGCTGCGCGACGTTACGAAAACGTTAGGCGCGCTGCGTCCAGCAAAATCCTTGCCGCGCGCCCGTCGACCGAGCGGCCGGCGTGTGTGGCGCCCGGTCGTGCGATGCACCGCGCTCGCGTTCGCCGTTACGAAAAAACACATCGCGCAACGATACGGCGGCAACATCACGCGTCACGCATCGCACAGAGCCATCAAACCTTTGCGTTCCGCCCCCAACTAGTGTTGAAATCCGCTCCGGGATCGCGTCACCTTGGGGTCTTCCACGGAGCCTTCAACACAACGACATGAACCATGTCGGGGTTGGAGGTCGCGTCGCGGTCAGGCAGCGTGACAGGGGAACACGCTGAGCTTTGGGGGGCTGATCTCGCACGAGGTCGCTTACATCAACAATAGGGTCGCGCTGTCCCATGCCGGCCTAAGGAACGAAACAAGACACCATGACACCAGATAGAATTCGGCGATCCCGTGTGGTCGTTCTGATGGCGCTGATGCTGACGGTGCCCGCGTATGCGGTCGACACGAAGGCTCTCGACAACCTGCTCGCGGCGCAGACGCAGAACGACAAGGCTGCGAAGGCAGCGCAGGAGAAAATCGACCAGACCGACGACGGCACGCAGCAGATGCTGACGAAATACCGCCGCACCCTCGAAGACACCCAAAGCAACGAGAAGTACAACGCGCACCTGATGGAGCAAGTCGTCTCCCAGCGCAAGGAACTCGACTCGATCCAAGCGCAGCTCGCGACGATCGAAACGACGAGCCGCGACGTATTCCCGTTGATGGAGAAGATGGTCTCGACGCTCGAACAGTTCGTGTCGCTCGATCTGCCGTTCCGCAAGGACGAGCGCATGAAGCGCGTCGACACGCTGAAAGGCTTGCTCGACCGCGCCGACGTCACCGTCTCCGAGAAATACCGCCGCATCCTCGAGGCGTATCAGATCGAGATGGAATACGGCCGCACGATCGACAACTACGACGGCAAGATCGGCGACGGCGACGACGCAGTCGCGGTCGAGATGGTTCGCATCGGCCGTGTCGCGCTGCTGTACCGCCGCCCCGACGGGAAGGACGCCGGCTACTGGAACAACACCGACAAGAAATGGATCTCCGACCCGGGTTCCGAACGCGACGTCGCGACGGCGTTGCGCGTGGCGAAGAAACAAGGCGCCCCAGATCTGCTGTGGGTTGACGTACAGGCCCCGACGGAGGTGCAACAATGATTCGCGCTCACATCAATTCGCCTCTGAAGACGCGTTGGGCGACGCTGATCGGCGGCGCAGTCATCGCGCTGCAAGCGCTGCTGCCGGCGAGTGCGTCGGCCGCGGTCACCCTCGAGCAATTGCTCGATCAAGTGAAGAACACGCGTGCGGCCGAAGCGGAGGTCAACGCGAACCGGCTGAAGGAATTCACTGCCAACCGCGCGCAACAACAGCAACTGCTGTCCGATGCAGAGAAAGCACTCGCGGCGGCCGAAGCAAAGAGCAACGCGCTGTCGGCCGAGTTCGACAAGAACGAGAAGGAAATCAACCAAGCGAACGCGCTGCTGAAAGAGCGTGAGGGCAACCTCGGCGAGCTGTTCGGCGTCACGCGGCAAGTTGCCGGCGACACCGCGAACGTGATGGAACAGTCGATCATCAGTTCGCAGTACCCCGATCGCGAGGAGTTCCTGCGCTCGATCGCCGCAGCCAAAACGCTGCCGTCGATCACCGAACTCGAACGCCTCTGGTTCGAGATGCAGCGCGAGATGACGGCGACCGGCCAAGTCGCGAAATTCCAGCACAGCGTCACGACGCCGGACGGCAAGTCGGAGCCGGCGGAAGTCATCCGCATCGGGCCGTTCACGATCTTCTCGAACGGCCGCTACCTCTCGTACCTGCCGTCGATGAAGAGCTTGAACGTGCTCGCCCGCCAGCCTCCCTCGCAATTCCTGTCGGCTGCGAAAGACGTTCAGGCGGCAACGTCGGGCTACGTGCGTGGCATCGTCGACCCGGGCCGCGGCGTACTGGTTGCGCTGTACGGCGAGCGACCGGACGTCATGGAGCGGATCGAAAAAGGCCACTTCGTCGGCTACGTGATCATCACCGTCGGCGTGTTCGGCGCACTGTGCTGGCTGTTCCAGTTCATCTACCTCGCACGCACCCGTATCGCGGTCGCCGCCCAGCGGAAGGATCTCGATCACCCGCGTCCGGACAATCCGCTCGGCCGCGTGTTGCTCGCATTCAAAGGCGACCAATCGCGTATCGAGGAAGACTACGAAGTCGCGGAACTGCGCATCGACGAAGCGACCCTGGCCGAGATTCCGAAGCTCGAACGCTTCCAACCGCTGCTGCGACTGGCCGTCGCCGCCGGTCCGCTGCTCGGCCTGATCGGTACGGTCATCGGGATGATCATCACGTTCCAAAGCATCACGGAGTCCGGCTCCAGCGATCCGAAGCTGATGGCCAACGGTATCTCGCAAGCGATGATCGCGACGGTACTCGGCCTCGGTATCGCAATCCCGTTGCTGTTCGGCAACGCGGTGCTCGCAGCGATGTCGCGGCAACTCGTGTCGCTGCTCGATGAACAGAGCAAAGGTCTGCTCGCCGAAATGATCGAGAA
>DASRZO010000579.1:0-2690 GCA_035686405.1 Pseudomonadales bacterium
GGCACCGAGCTCGACGAGCGTCCGGTCGTGCGCACGCCGCCACAACGCCAAGCCCCACAGATCGACGCCGTAGTACGTCGGGGAATTGAATTCGGCGAAGCCGCCGTCGCGGCGATACGCGGCGTCGACCGCACGCGCGAGCTCGACGCCGCGCGCAGACGCCGCCGCATCGCCGAATTCGACCGCCAGCCACGCCTGCATCAGCGCGATGTTGCTATACGTCGCGACGATCCGCTCGTCGCCTTCGCCGCGCAATGCCCGCGCGATCGCGACGCGCACCCGTTCGCACCGCGCGGCGCCCAACGGTTGCGCGAAGTCGCGCGCCAGTACGCCGAGCAGACAGCCGATGAACTGCCGCCAGTTCGGATCGTAGTCGCGCCACATCACCGCGCCCGCGCGCGGACGCGGGTCCTGCGGCGCGCGCGGCCACGTGCCGTCCCACACGGCGCCGGGCTCGTCGAACTGCAGATCGAGCACCGTATCGACGATGCGGATGGCGGTGGGAGTCTCCGCACCCGTCGCCAGCAGTCCCGTCGCATACCACAGCGACTCGCGCACCACGTGGCCTGGGGTCCCGCCGCGACCGCGCTCCGGCCGTGGATGGCGCAACAGCGCAGCGGCGGCGTCGAAATGTCGGCGCATCCAGCCGATGCACGCATCGAGCAATGCGGCGCGTTCGGCGGCGATGCTCATACGTCGTCCGCGTCGACGTCGAGAAAGTCCAGGTTCGGCGCGATACGCTGAATGACGCCGTCGCGCAGGCCGCTCGCGCGGCGGACCGAGTCGCGGCCGAAGCGCGCCGTTAGCGTGTCGATGGCGGTCTCGAGGCGGCGCCGGCGACCGTCGGCGAAGATGTCGAGCTGCGCATCGGGAACCACGCGGTCGAGGTCGTACGCCGCGAGCCCGACGAGACGGAACGGACCGGCATCGTCGAAGTCGTCGAGCAGCGCGACGGCCTGCGCATGCAGCGTCGCGGCGACATCGGTGGCGCGCGGCAACCGGCGTTGCCGCGTCATCAGGCGAAAGTCGTGCGTCTTCAATTTCACGCGCACGCCCGCCGCGACATAGCCGCGCCGGCGCAGCCGCCGCGCGACGTCGTCGGCCGAGTGATGCAGATGCAGCACGATGTCGGCGCGGCGATGGATGTCCTGCGCCAGCGTGCGGTCGGAGCCGACGCTCTTCGAGCGCCGCGACACCGCGACTTCGCGCGGATCTTCGCCGTGCGCGAGCGCATAGAAGCGACGACCGACGCTCCCGAGCCGTTCGTCGAGCTCGCCCGGCGTCGCCTTCGCGATGTCGCCGATCGTCGCGAAGCCGAGCGCGATCAAGCGTTGCTGCGTCTTCGGACCGGCGCCCCACAGCCGAGCGACCGACAGCGGCGCGAGCCACGCCTCGGCGTCTTCCGGTCGCACCACGACGAGCCCGTCGGGCTTGCCGTAGTCGCTCGCGACCTTCGCGACGTACTTCGTTCCGGAGAGTCCGACCGACACGGCGAGCCCCGTCGCTTCCTTGACGGCGTCCTTGATCTTGCGCCCCATCGCGCGCGGGTCGCCGAACAAATGCTCGCTGCCCGACATGTCGAGAAACGCTTCGTCGAGACTCAGCGCTTCGACGTCCGGCGAAAAATCGCCGAACACGCTCATGATCTGCTGCGAGATTTGCGTATAGCGCTCGAAGCGCGGGGGCACGATCAGCGCGTCGGGACAGAGTTTGCGCGCACGCGCCATCGGCATCGCGCTGTGCACGCCGAACGGCCGCGCTTCGTAGCTCGCCGTCAGTACGACGCCGCGATGGCTGCGCGGCCCGACCAGCAGGGGCCGCCCGCGCAATTTCGGATCGTCGAGTTGCTCGACCGCGGCGTAGAACGCGTCCATGTCGGCGTGCGCGATGATCCGCTGCCACGAACGTCGCATCGCGTCATCCGGCCGGCCGATTCGTCCAAACGGACTTCACGTGCGCGATCGCCAGTCCCGCGCGCTGCTGATTGCGTTGGCTCTGCGAGCCCCACGCCGCCGCGCCGCAGACGATCTTGCACTGGCGCGCCGCGGCCTTCGCGAGCCGCGCCGCGATCAGCGCTGCGTGGATGCCGCGACCGCGGAACTGCGGCAACACCGATCCGGCCGCGAGGTAGCCGACGTCGTCGTGCACCGACAACACCGCGGCACCGGCCGGTACACCGCCTGCGCGCGCGAGAAAGAGATGCCATTGCGGCATGTCGCACCAGAAGCCCTGGTTGCGCCGCAAGACCGGTAATGCCGCCGCCGGCGCATCGAACCCGACGTTCATCGTGTCGAGGAAGATGTCGAGTTCAGCTCGTCCGACTTCCGCGACCGCGACATCCGCGGCCGCGATTTGGTTCGGTCGCGCCGGCGGCATCGGCTCGGCGGCCATCACCGCCGCATAGCGCTCGACGCGAAAGCCATTTCGAACCAGCGCGTCCGTCAGCGCGATCGGCACGTAAGGCGGCACGTGCACCCAACAAGGTTGTTGGGTCGCGCCGTAGAACGCGAGCGCGTCCGCCAACTGCGCCGGGTCTTCGAGACCGTGGACGCCGTTCATCAGTTCGTTCGTCGGAACGAACGGCACCTTCGTCGCCACCGCATCGCCGCTGCGCAAGATCTGCGTCCCCATCGGATTGCCGGGGCCGCTGTAGCGATCGACCAGGTACCGTGTCGCGGCGTGCTCGATCC
>DASRZO010000580.1:0-30428 GCA_035686405.1 Pseudomonadales bacterium
CGCGACGGCGTCGCTCACGCGCGCGTCGTCGGTTGCCACGACGACCTCTCGAGCGCCGCTTTCGAGCGCCTGCTCGACCACGCGTACGATCATCGGCAGTCCGGCGATATCCGCGAGCGGCTTACCCGGCAAACGCGTGGACGCCATTCGCGCCGGAATGACGACCGAAAACGGCAGAGTCTTCTGCACTCAAACCTCCCTGCGAACTTGGCGATGCGGCGCTATCCCGCGTACCGCCAAGCAATCGGCCAACGCGCGCTCCGCCTCCGGCGACAGCGTCGCATCGACTTCGAGATACCAAAGGCGTTCCGGCACATTGTCGTCGGGCAATGCTCGGATCTTCACTGCATCTTTCTCGGTGACGACGATCGGCCACGCATCGGGGAACGCGAGATCGCCAGGAACGAATTGATGATGGTCATCGAGGGCAAGCGGATCGACGTCGATGCCGAGCGCGGCAAGGGTGTCGAAGAACCGTTGCGGATTGCCGATGCCCGCGAGCGCGTGTACCCGCAAAGCAGGCTCCGCCGCGAACGCCTCCGGGTTCAACCGTTCGCCGCTGCGCAGATTGACGAACGCGCGCGGTTCGATCGTCATCGTCCACTCGCGGGCGTCGCCCGAGCCGCCGCCATTCGCGACGATGAAATCGACCTCGTCGAGACGTGCGATCGGCTCGCGCAACGGACCGGCAGGCAAACACCTACCGTTGCCGAAGCGGCGGTCGCCGTCGACTACGACGATCTCGATGTCGCGGCTGAGCGCATAGTGCTGCAAGCCGTCGTCGCTGATCACCACGTCGCAGTCGTTGGCGCCGAGCAGTTTGCGTACCGCCTCGACGCGATCGGTCGCGACGACGACCGGGCAACCGGTGCGCGCCGCGAGCAGCGGCGCCTCGTCGCCCGCGCTGAGCGCGTCGGTATCGGCGTATACGTCGAGCGGGTCGACTTCGCGCCGGCCGCGATAGCCGCGCGACACGATGCCCGGCCGAAATCCGCGTTGTCGCAGCCACTCGGCGAGCCAAATGACGAACGGCGTCTTGCCCGTTCCGCCGACCGTGATGTTGCCGACGACGACGACCGGCACCGGCGCGCGCCAACGCGCCGCTCGCCCCGACAAATAGCGAAAACGCCGGCGTTTGACGACGGCTTGATACAGCCGCGAGAACGGCGCGAGCAGCGCGAGCCACGGCGCGTCGCCGTACCAACCTCGAACGACGGCGGTCGACGCGGCGTCGCTGCGCAATCGCAGCGGCTTGCGCCAGCGCGGAACCGTTAGCTTCGGTCGTTCTGGAGTCCGCTTCGAATCGCCGTTCGGCGCCGCCGCTGAACGCCGTTCGATGCGGATACGGTCGTCGAATTGAGATGCATACAGGTCGGCATACGTGCCGCGATGCGCCAGCAACTCGGCGTGCGTGCCGCGCTCGACGATGCGGCCGTCGTCGAGGACGAGGATGAGATCGGCATGTTCGATCGTCGATAGCCGGTGCGCGATAACTAGCGTGGTCCGGCCGCGCATCACTTCGTCGAGCGCCGCGTTGACGTACTGTTCGGATTCCGGATCGAGCGACGACGTTGCCTCGTCGAGAACCAAGATCGGCGCGTCCTTCAGCAGCGCCCGTGCGATCGCGATACGTTGACGTTGCCCGCCGGACAGCAATACGCCGTCGTCACCGACGACTGTCGATAAACCCTCCGGCAGCGCCCTGACGAACCCGTCGGCGTGCGCGCGCGCCACCGCATCCCAGATCGCCTCCTGCGTCGAGTCTCCCAGGCGCCCGTATGCGATGTTGCGTTCGAGCGTGTCGTTGAACAGCACGACCTGCTGCGTCACGAGTGCGATTTGATCGCGCAAGCAGCGGAGCGTGTATTCGGCGAGAGGCCGTCCGTCGAGCAGGATCGTTCCGCTGGTCGGTTCGTAAAATCGCAGCAGTAGACTCGCCAAGGTCGATTTGCCCGCCCCGGAACGCCCTACCAGGGCCACCCGTTGGCCGGGCTCGATCGTGACGTCGATACCGCGCAGCGCTTCCGCGTTGCCGCTCTCGTAGCCGAACGCCACGCCACGAAATTCGATACGGCCGGCGACACGGTCGACCTCGATGCGGCCCGCGTCCTGTTCGGTGTCTTGGTCGAGTTGCTCGAATATGTCCTCCGCGGCGGCGAGCCCGCGCTGCAGGCGCGAATTCACTTCGGACAACTTCTTGATCGGCCGGGCGAGCAACCCGGCGAGGCCGACGAAATAGACGACGTCGCCGGGCGACATCGACCCCGCGATGCGCGGCTGGAACAAGAGCCCGATCAGGAGCGCCAACGCGCCTGCGACGAAGACCTGGATGATCTCCGTGCTCCACGCTTTCGTGACGACCATCTTCAGATTTTGCCGCTGATTGGCTCGGCTCGATCGTTCGAATCGAGCGCGCTCGTATTCTTCACCGCCGAACGTACGAACGACCCGATACGCGTTCACCGCCTCGGACGCAACGTGCGTGACGTCGCCCATCGAGTTCTGAATACGTCGGCTGATGTTACGAAACCGATTGCTCGCGTACGCCACGATCAACGCGACGACCGGCGCGATCACGATGAAGATCGCCGTCAGCCGCCAATTCGCCCACAGCATCGCACCGAGCAGCACCGCAACCTTCGAACCATCCTGCACGATCGACTTCAACGCATCGGTCGCCGTGTCCCGCAACTGCACGACGTTGAAGGTGATGCGCGAAACGAGATGGCCTTTCGCACTGCGATCGAAATAAGCGCTCGGCATTTTCAACAGCTGGTCGAACAGTTGCGTGCGCAGCACGTGGACGACGCGATACGAGACGCGCGACAGGAAGAAATCGCCGGAGAAGTCGCCCAGGCCCCGCACGATCACGGCAGCCATCATCAGCAACGGGAATGTCAGCCAGTCGTTCGGCGCAGGTTTCGCCAACGCCTCGACTACGTCGCCGAAAAGGCGCGCGAAATACGCCTCGGCACCGTTACCGAGTCCATAGCCGACGAGCGAGACCACGAAGTACGGCCACATCGGCAGCACGTATGCGAGCAGGCGCCGGTAGATGTTCCAATCGGGGGAGGTCTTCGGTGCGGCGGCGGAATTGGTGGATTCGCCCATCGCTGGTCTTTAGTGCGCGTTGTCGGGATTGCGCGTCGTGATGCTCAGGTGAATCAAGCCGAGTTGTCCGGCAGCATCCATCGCACGTACGACCGCTTGGTGGCGCGCGTCGGCGTCGGCATTGATGACCAACCGCTTGCGCGTATCTCCGGCGACCGCATCGGACAACGCGCGCATCAACGTCGGCAGTTGATTGTCGACCAACAGCCGGCCGTCGACCGCGTATTCGCCGTCGGCGGATATCGCGACTTGGACGACCTCATTGTCGATTTGTTGCGGCTCGGCCTTGGCCTCGGGCAATGCGACTTTCAGTTCGGTTTGGCGAATGAACGTCGTCGAGACCATGAAGAACAGCAAAAGCACCAAGACGACGTCGACGAGCGGTACCAGCTCGATCGTGACGTCATTGCGCTGTCGGCGGCGGAATTTCATTGTCGTGGATCGATGTCGCGTTCGCCGTGCATGATCTCGACGAGCTTACTCGCCTCTTGCTCCATCGTGATCGTCAGATCGTCGACGCGGCGTAGAAAATAGCGATAGAAACCGAGGGCCGGAATCGCCACCGACAATCCGCCGGCGGTCGTGATCAGGGCGGTCGAGATGCCGCCCGCCAAGTTGTTCGCATTACCGGCGCCTTCCGCCATCAGCACGGTAAACGCCTTGATCATGCCGACAACCGTACCCAACAAGCCAAGTAAGGGGCTGACGGATGCGATCGTGCCGAGCGCCGTCAAGTAGCGCTCGAGTTCGTGCATGACGACGCTAGCCTCCTCCTCCATCGCCTCCTTCATGATTGCGCGACCGTGGCGCGCGTTGCCGAGGCCCGCCGCGAAGATCTGGCCCAACGCGCTGCCGTTGCGAATCTCGCGCAACCGCTCGCGGTCGAGTTCGTTCTTCTTGACGTATCCCCAGACCTGAGCGAGCAGCTGACGCGGTGCAACGCGGCTCGGTTGCAGCGTCCACAGCCGTTCGACCGCGATCGCGGCGCCGATCACCGAGCACAAAATGATCGGCACCATCATCCAGCCGCCGGCTTGAACCAACTCCAACACGATTCGACCTCTTGTCGTCTGTTTGGCGAATGAAAGGCTAGCAATTCACCCGCGCGCAGCCGTCACCACGAACAGCCGCGGGCGGATACCGGCCACAACGCGTGCACGTATCCGTCTCGATGCACCCAGTAGTAGTCGTACAAATTCACGGTCGGATCGCAGTGCGGCGTGACGAACGTGATGCGCTGGCCCAACAGCGGCTCTTGGGCGCCGTCGGCGAGCTGCACCATTCCGTGTTCGTCACCCGCGAAGCGGTACGTCGCGCCGGGTAAATCGATTGCGGTCGGCGGAATCGATTCCGACGCGAAGCCCTTGAAGCCGCAGTCGACGGTGATCATGCCGCGGACCGGTTGGCTGATCGCGGTCGTTGCGACCGTGAGCGCTACTTCGAAGTCGTCGAGGCGCGCGCCGGAGCGACCACCGACGTCGATGTATTGCTGGTCCATGAAGACGTAGCTGCCGACTTGCATGTCGGTGATGGCCGCCACCTCGCAGTCGATGTCGTACGTGCCCGTGCCGCAGCCGGTGACGATCGACAATGCGTGCCCGGCGGCGCGCAACGCTTCGCACGTCGCAACCGCGCTTTGCCAGCATTTCAACGATTTTTCCCGGCGCAGCGCGTGACCGGCGATATGCATCACTTGACCGGCGTAGTGTTGGACGCCGACGAGCTGCAGCGCGCCGCGTTGCTTGCGGCGGCTCGCGATCGAGTCTGCCAGTCGCACCGCATCGTCGCGTTCGCGCACACCCGTTCGACCGAGACGCGGGTCGATGTCGATCAAGACGTCGATCGCGACGCCGCGCGCGCGGGCAGCGTCATCGAGCACCTGCGCGCCGAGCGCGCTGTCGACGACGATTTGAATGCGTGCGCCGCCAGCCACCAACGTGGCGACGAGATCCGCCTTGTCGCGCGTTGCGATCGGCGACGTGACCAGGATCGGGCCGATGCCGGCGCGCGCGAGCACGATCGCTTCGGATACCTTCGCTGCGCAGACGCCGACCGCGCCGGCTTTCAGCTGCAGCGCGGCGACGTGCGGCGACTTGTGCGTCTTTGCGTGCGGGCGAAAGCCCTTGCCGTGCCCTTTTAGGAAGTCGGCCATCCGCGCGATGTTGCGCGACAGCGCCGCTTCGTCGAGCAACAACGCGGGCGTCGGCACGTCCGCGAGCGCGACGGGTTCGTCGAATTCGATCGCGTGCAGCGGGCGATGGGCGAGCAGTCGATCGGCGAGATCAGGCATGGCGCGCGATTCTAAGAGCGGCGCGCCATCGGCACCACTTCGCTTGCAGCCTCTTCGCCGAAGAAACGGCGGTAGCAGTAGTTCGTCGCGGCGACGTAGCCGTCGATCATGCCGCAGTCGAACCGGCGCCCCTTGAATTTGTAGGCGATCACGCACCCGTCACGCGCCTGCTTGAGCAGCGCGTCGGTGATCTGGATTTCCCCGTTCTTGCCGGGCTCGGTGTGATCGAGTACGTCGAAAATGTCCGGCGTCAGAATGTAGCGGCCGATGATCGCGAGGTTGCTCGGCGCCTTGTCCGGCGACGGCTTCTCGACCATGTCGGTGACGCGAAACAACGAGTCCGACAGCGCTTCGCCGGCGATGATGCCGTAACGGTTCGTCTCGTCCGACGGCACCTCTTCGATGGCGACGATGCTGCAACGGAATTGCCGGAAGAGCTTCACCATCTGAGCGAGTACGCCGGTGCCCTCGCCGAAACAGAGGTCGTCCGCGAGCACCACGCCGAACGGTTCGTCGCCGATCAGCGAGCGTCCGGTCAGGATCGCGTGACCGAGGCCCTTCATCGTGATCTGGCGCGTGTAGGAAAAAGTGCAGGTGTCGATCAGCGCCCGGATCCCTTCGAGCTGCTTCTCTTTGCCGGTGCCGGCGATCTGATGCTCGAGCTCGTAGCTGACGTCGAAGTGGTCCTCGATCGCGCGCTTGCCGCGGCCGGTGACGAAACCGATTTCGGTCAGACCCGCCTCGACGGCCTCTTCCACGCCGTATTGCACGAGCGGCTTGTCGACGATTGGGAGCATCTCCTTCGGCATCGCCTTCGTCGCCGGCAAAAAGCGCGTACCGTAGCCGGCCGCCGGGAACAGACACTTCTTGATCATCGCCATCCCTGATCGAACGAAAAGTCGGGCGATGGTAGCCGCCGCTGCCGAAATGCAGCAAGCAGCGACCGCCGAATCGGTGGCGTGCAGCACATCGGGCGAACGCTCGGTTGCGGTCAGTGCGGGGTCTGTTGCGCCTCGATGTCCTTCAGCATCGCGACGAGATGGCGGCAGATCTGACGGCCCGCTCGAGTCTGCTCGGCCGAGCGGTCGCGCAGCCGCGCCATTCGTTTCGACAAACGCCGCGCTGCCGCGAGATGGCGGCGCTGCGCGTCGGCGCGATCGTGGCGCCGATCGCGCGGCGCTTCGTCGAACAGAGACAGCGAATGTTGGCTCACGTACGTACGACCTCGAATCCTGCCGCGCAGTATACGAACTACTGTATGTTTATACAATATTTCAAGCTGCGGCCAGAATGCGTTCGAACTTGAACGCGTCGCCGTCGGCTTCGATCCGGATCGTGTCGCCCGGTTGGAACCTTCCGCCCAGCAACTCCGCCGCGAGCGGATTCTCGATGCTGCGCTGAATCGCACGCTTCAGCGGTCGTGCGCCGTACACCGGGTCGTAGCCCTGCTCCGTCAGCTTCTCGAGCGCGCCTTGCGAGAGCTCGAGGCCGAGTTCTTGATCCTTCAGCCGAGCGCGCAGCGCGCCGAGTTGAATCTCCGCGATCGCCGCCATGTGCTCGCGGCCGAGCGGATGGAACACGACCACATCGTCGATCCGGTTCAGAAACTCCGGCCGAAAGTGCTTCGACACGACGCCGAGCACCGTAGGCTTGATCGCCGCGATGCGGCCGGATTCGGTCAGCGACTGAATCGCCTCGGATCCGAGGTTCGACGTCATCACGAGCACCGTGTTGCGGAAGTCGACCGTGCGCCCTTGTCCGTCCGTCAGGCGGCCGTCATCGAGCACTTGCAGCAGCACGTTGAACACGTCCGGATGCGCCTTCTCGATTTCGTCGAGCAGGATCAGGCAGTACGGACGCCGCCGCACCGCTTCCGTCAAATAGCCGCCTTCCTCGTAGCCGACATAACCCGGCGGCGCGCCGATCAAGCGCGCAACGGAGTGCTTCTCCATGAACTCGGACATGTCGACCCGCACCATCGCATCGTCGGTGTCGAACAACACCGCCGCCAGTGCTTTGCACAACTCCGTTTTGCCGACGCCGGTCGGGCCGAGAAACATGAACGAACCGTTGGGGCGATTCGGATCAGCGAGACCCGCACGCGAGCGCCGCACTGCGTCGGCGACCGCCTTCACCGCTTCGTCTTGGCCGATGACGCGTCGGTGCAGCTCCTCTTCGAGGTGCAGCAACTTCTCGCGTTCGCCTTCGAGCAACTTCGTGATCGGCACGCCGGTCCACTTCGAGACGACCTCGGCGATTTCCTCTTCGGTCACGTTGTTGCGCAGCAGCCGTGTCTCTTTGCCTTCCGCGGCCATCGCATCGGCAAGGTTTTTCTCGAGCTCGGGAATACGGCCGTATTGCAGCTCCGACATGCGCCCGAGATCGCCGGCGCGCCGCGCCGTCTCGAATTCGAGTCGCGCGGCGTCGAGATCCTCCTTGATGTGCTGTGCGCCCTTCAGCGTCGCCTTCTCCGCGTTCCACACCTCTTCCAAGTCGGCGTACTGGCGTTCGAGATCGGCGACCGTTTCCTTCAGCGCTTCGGTGCGCTTACGCGACGCTTCGTCCTTCTCTTTCTTCAGCGCTTCGAGCTCCATCTTGTGCTGGATCAGGCGCCGCTCGAGCTTGTCCATCTCTTCCGGCTTCGAATCCATTTCCATGCGGATACGGCTCGCCGCTTCGTCGATCAAGTCGATCGCTTTGTCGGGTAACTGCCGGCCGGTGATGTAGCGATGCGACAGACGCGCAGCGGCGACGATCGCGGGGTCGGTGATGTCGACGCCGTGGTGAATTTCGTAGCGTTCCTTCAGGCCGCGCAGGATGGCGATCGTGTCTTCGACGCTCGGCTCGTCGACGAGGATCTTCTGGAAGCGCCGTTCGAGCGCCGCGTCTTTCTCGATGTACTGGCGGTATTCGTCGAGCGTCGTCGCGCCGACGCAAAGCAATTCGCCGCGTGCGAGTGCGGGCTTCAGCATGTTGCCGGCGTCCATCGCGCCTTCGGCTTTGCCGGCGCCGACCATCGTGTGCAGCTCGTCGATGAACAGGATGACGTTGCCTTCCTGCTTCGCGAGCTCGTTCAACACTGCCTTCAGGCGCTCTTCGAATTCGCCGCGAAACTTCGCACCGGCGATCAACGCACCCATGTCGAGCGCGAGGATGCGCTTGCTCTTCAGCCCCTCCGGCACTTCGCCGTCGAGAATGCGCAACGCGAGACCTTCAACGATCGCGGTCTTGCCGACACCGGGTTCGCCGATCAGTACGGGGTTGTTCTTGGTCCGCCGCTGCAATACCTGGATCGTGCGACGAATCTCATCGTCGCGGCCGATGACGGGGTCGAGCTTGCCTTCCTCGGCGCGCTTGGTCAGATCGACCGTGTATTTCTCGAGCGCTTGCCGGCTCTCTTCGGCGTTTTGGTCTTGCACGGCTTCTCCCTGGCGAATGTTCGCGATCGCCTTTTCGAGCGCATCGCGGCGCACACCCGCGTCGCGCAGTACGCGTCCGAGCGCGCCGGTATCTTCACACGCAGCGAGCAGCACCATCTCGGTCGAGATGAATTTGTCCGACTGCTTCTGGGCGTGCCGATCGGCGAGATTCAACAGGCGGACGAGCTCGGGGCCGAGGCCCACCTCGCCGGTCGGTTGGCTGATCACCGGCAAACGGTCGACCTCGGCCGCAACTGCGCTGACGAGCGTGTCGACGCGACCGCCGGCTTGCGCCAACAGTTGGCGCACGCCGCTCGCTTTGTCGTCCAACAACACCGACATTAGGTGTACCGGTTGGACGTAGTTGTTGTCCTTGCCGACCGCCAACGACTGTGCGTCGGACAGCGCGGCTTGCAGGCGGCTCGTCATTCGATCCATTCGCATGGTGTATCGCCGTGAATTGTTTGCGACTGGCCACTAAATGCGTCCGGGGGGTCTCTTTTCAAGCGTCGCCTCCCACCGCAACCTGGAAACGCGCGCGGTGCCGCGCTACATTCATTCATCCATTTGATGGGGCTCGCTGCGTCCATGACCGACTCGCCGGATCTCTCGAACGACGAGCGCGAGAGCCCGCGCGTCCAACTTCCGTTCGAGGTGGAACTCAACCATCCGAGCCTCGGCAAGATCCGCACGGTCGCCCGGGACATATCGGAAAGCGGGATCTTCGTGCGCCTCAGCCCGACCGGTCTGCGCGCCGGCGCGAAAGTGAAGGTGACGGTCCTCAACGCGGCCTTGGTCGAGTCGAACCCGACGCCGACGGTCGACATGGAAGTCGCACGCGTCACCGAAGAGGGCCTCGGGCTCAAGTTCACGAACAGGACGAGCCACCATCTGTGGCAGAGCGTCGACCGTCTGCGGCGCGAACTGCAGCTCGGCCGCGACTATTTCCAAGTGTTCCAGGGTGCCGCGATCGTCAATCACCAGAACAAGCTGTTGGTCGTGCAGCGGCACGGGAAATGGTTGTTCCCCGGCGAATACCTCACGGTCGGTTCGGCGTGGGAGCCGGAACTCACCGAATACCTGCAGCGCGAGCTCGGCCTCGACGATCTGCAGTTCGAAGACACGTTGGGTATCGACAGCGCGCCGACGATGCTCGCCGGCGAGAACGCCACGTTCAGCGTGTTCCACCGCTACTCGTCGCAGTCGGAGCGTGTCCATCTCGACGACGACGCGCGGTATCGCCACGCGAAGTGGGTCAGCCGGGCATTCAGCCTCGAGGAGCTGACGTTCTCGCATCCATTGCTGCGCGAGATCGCGGCGCTCGCGCTGGAACGGGCCGATTCGCACCGGCTCGGCGCTGCCGCGCGCCAAAGCAAACGCGGGTGATCGGTTGATCGCATCGCACTTCGACGAGAGCGACCGCGTCGGGCAGATCGTCCTGCGGCCGAACAGGTCCTGGACCTGGCAATCGAATACGTACTTCATCGGCACGCTGATCGGCATATCGGCGATCGTCGCCACCAGCTTCTTGCTGCGCGGCTATTGGCTGGTGTTGCCGTTCAGTGCGCTCGAGATGAGCGCCCTCACGGCGTGCTTGTACTACTGCGTACGGCGCACGCATCAACAGGAGGTGCTGACGTTCTCGATCGACGAACTCGTCATCGAGAAAGGCCATCGGAAGCCGGAACGCGTCTACCACTTTTCGCGCTTCTTCACCCGGTTCATGGTCGAGCCGGCCGCACACCCGTGGTACGAGCCGACGATCGCCGTGCGTTCGCGCGACGAACGCGTCGAGATCGGACGCTTCCTGACGCGTGACGAGAAGAAACGCCTCGTCACGCAACTGCGCTGGATGGTCGGCCGCTTCGCTTAGACCGGCGTACGGCGTTCAGCGCGCGTCGCCGCATGCTTGCCACTCGTGCTCGGATCGCGCCCCAACACGCCAATAAGGGGGCGCGTACCTGCGCAGCTCGACGATCGTCCCCGGCCGCTCGCTCGACCAAACCAACGCCCCGGAGTACGCGGTCGCGAAGCTGCGCGCACCGCTCGCTCTGAACCGGCACACCACATCCGGGTGCGGATGCCCGAACCTGTTCAGGTAGCCCGCGCTGAAGATCACGGTCTGCGGCTCGGTCTCGCGCACGAATGCAGCGCTCGACGACGTCCGACTGCCGTGATGCGCGGCAACCAACACGTCGATGCGTCGCCCACCGAGCCAGTCGAGCAGCGCCGATTCGGAGCGCCAGCTGACGTCGCCGGCCAACAACACCGTACTGGCGCCGTCGTCGATCGACAGCACGCACGAACGATCGTTGTCGTTGTGCGCGGTAGGCGAGCGGAACACTCGAAAGCGCACGCCGTCCCATTGCCAGCCTTGGCCGGTGACGCACGGACGCAGATCGACGCGCCCCACTACCGCGTCGCCGCCGATCAACGCGCGGTACCCAAACGCGTCGGCGACCGCGGCGAAGCCGCCGACGTGGTCCATGTCGGCATGGCTCAACGCCGCGGCGTCGAGCCGGTCCGATGACACGCTCGACAGCGCGGGAACGACGACGATGCGCCCCAGATCGAAACCGGACCGATAGCGCGGACCCGCGTCGTATAACAACCGATGGCGCGACGTTTCGATCGCGACCGCGAGTCCCTGCCCGACGTCGAATACGCTGACGCGAAAATGCCCATCATCTGCCGGCGGGGCGCCGGGCAGCAGCGGCACGAAGGCGCACGGCAACAGCAATGCGCGGTGTCGCATCGGTAGCGGCAACAGCAACGCGAGACAGGCGCCGATGCTGACCCATACCGCGAAGGGGCTCGCGTCGGTTTGCCACCCAACCCATCCGAACGACGCCAGCGCCCGCAAATAGACGACCGTCCAATCCGTCAGTACGTCGGCGATTCGCAACATGTCTGCGCCGACGCCGAACGCAGCGAGCGTGAGTGCCGCGACGAGGTCGATCGGCACCACGACGATGCTCAGCACCGGAACCGCGACGAGGTTCGCGATCGGCCCGATCCACGCGACGCTACCGATCGTGCCGAGAAGCGCCGGCGTCATCGCCACCGCCATCACGATCTGTGCGAGCACCAGCGAGCGCAACGCGGAGCCGCGTCGCGTTCGCGGCGTGAAGAATGCGAGCAATACGGCCACCGCGACCAACGACAACCAGAAACCCGCCTGCAACGGCGCGAGCGGATCGAATGTCAGTACGACGGCGGCGACGCTCACGAACGATGTCGGCAACGCGCTGCGTCGACTCAGCGCGACGAGTGCTGCGACCGCGATCGTCGCAATCCACGCTCGCAATACGGCGACGCCCCAACCGGCGAGACACGCGTACAACGTCACGCAGACGACGCCGCTCGCGACGCCCGCCACGGCCGCACCGCGACGTGCCAGGTCACGCGGACGCAATCGTGCGAGCCCTCGGCCGAGGGCGATTCCGACCGCCCCCACCATCGTCAAATGCAAGCCGGAGATCACCATGAGGTGCACGGTGCCGGTCGCGCGAAAGAGCGCCCAATCGCGCTCGTCCATCAGGCCCGCGTCCCCCGTGACCATCGCAAGCAGGATGCCCGGCTGACGTAGCCCCAACGCCTCGAAACGTTCACGGATGGCGAACCGCAGCCGATCCCAGCCGATCTCCGGGGCTGCGGACAGCCTGCGACCGAACTCGACTTGACCGCCGCCGTCGATCCGATTCGCCAGCGCGAACCCTTCGTAGTCTAAACCGCCGGGGTTTTGATACCCGCGCACACCGCGCCACTTCACCCGCAGCTGCCATCGCTCGTCGGGTTCGATCGAAGGTCCGCCGAACCAGGACACGCGCATGCGTCGCGGCAACGAACCCGCACACGGCGGCCAATCGACCGCGGCATCGACATCGAAATCGAACTGAGTCTGTTCGGTACGAACGCGCGGCAAACCGGCGACCACGCCGCTCAGCTCGATCGAGCGGCCGTCGGCGCACGTGCCTGCGCGGTGTTCGAGCGCGTCACGCGCGAACGCCGTCGCGACGACGACGCCGAGCGCAACGCCGATCGTCCAACGCAGTGATGCAACGAGCGCCATGGCACAGGCGAGAGCAACCACGACGCACAACGCGCGGGCGCTCGGCAACACGGGCAGCGCCTGCGTCGCGACCATCGCCGCGACGTAGCCGCCGATCGCGTACGACATGGACCGTGACCGGGAAACAGGCATAATCGCGGCTCGCTCGTGTCGGCCGGACGCCGCGCGAACGACACCTCATCGCCGTCGCACCGTTATGCCACGTAGTTCGTTCAGGCGTTATCTGCCGGATCCCCAGAAGTTGCGTGAGCACAAAGCGCTGCGGCCGCTCGGCAAATGGCTCAACAATCCGGAGATCTGGCACTTCCACCGGCGTTCGGTCGCCGGTGCCGCATTCATCGGACTGTTCGTGTCGTTCGTGCCGCTGCCGGTACACATGCTGATGGCCGCGGCGATCGCGATCGCGACGCGCTGCAATCTGCCGCTCGCGGTCGCGCTCGTGTGGGTCAACAACCCGCTGACGATGGGGCCGGCGTTCTACTTCGCCTACAAGCTCGGCGCGTGGTTGATGAACACCGAAGTGAAGTTCGACGAGGTGAAGATCTCGCTGCACTGGCTGAGCGAACGGTTCGACGAGATCTGGCGGCCGCTACTGCTCGGCTCGCTGCTATGCGGTTGGGTCAGCGGCCTTACGGCGTATTTCGTCGTGCGTGTCGGTTGGCGCATCAGCGTCGTCCGGCGTTGGCGCGAGCGGCGACGCGTACGTGCCGCACGGCCGGCAGCCGCTCCGAAGGCCGAACGGCAAGCACCTGTATTCGATCAACGCGCCGGCTGATCGGAATCCCACCCGATCGCGGATAGACGATCCGTCGTCAGCCGGCTTCGTGCAGTGCGTCCGCCGGGTTCAATGCGGCCGCTCGGCGCGCCGGATGCAGCGCCGACATCAGACAGAACACGAACGCGACGCAGGCGATCGCCACGATGTCGAGCGGAATGACCACCGACGGCACCGTGTCGAAATACGTCCCGTCGGTGATGTTCGATCCGATGATCCAATTGAGCAGCGCGATCGTTCCGGACACGTTGTAGGCGAGCAGCAAGCCGAGCAACAGGCCGAAGCCGATCCCCGCGAGCGCGACCAAAACGCCTTGCACGAGCACGAGGCGCAATATCAAGCCGTGCGACGCGCCCATGGTGCGCAGGATCGCGATGTCCGAACGCTTTTCGTTCACGAGCATCGTCTGCGCCGACACGATGTTGAACGCTGCGATCGCGACGATCAGCACCAACAGCAAGAACATCATGCCTTTCTCGAGCCGTACGGCGCGGAACAGCGCGCCGTACGACGAACGCCAATCGACGATCTTCCAATCGTGCGGCACCAATGCAGTGAGCGCGGCAACCGCGGCATCGATCTCGAGCGGTTGTGCAAGCTTCACGCGCAAGCCGACTTGCCCGGTCGAACCGAGGCCGCGCGCGATCACGTCGTCGTAGTTCAGCAATACCAGTTCGTAGTCGAGGTCGGCGCCGATCTCGAAGGTCCCGACCAACGTGAATCGCTCGAGACGCGGCACGACTGAGTCGTCAGTCGGGGTGGTCATCACCAGCGTGACCGGATCGCCGACCGCCAGCCCCAGGTGGATCGCGAGCGGCGCGCCCATCACGAGGCCGCCGTGCGCGCTCGTCAGCGCGTCGAGCGAGCCGAGCTTCATCTTCTGCCCGACAATGTCCATTGCACGCGCTCCGTCGGCGTCGATGCCGTAGATCGCGACCGCGTCGACACCGTTGGCACGGGCCAACATCCCTTCCCCTTCGAAGAACCGGAAGGTCTCACCAACGGCCGCATAGCGATTCCCGTCAGGCACGGCCTGGCCGGGCGGCGGCGTCAGCACGATGTGCGGGACTGTACCGAGAATGCGCCGGTGCAGTTCGGCGTCGAAGCCGTTCATGACGCTGATGACGACGACCAGCACGGCGACGCCGAGGCCGAGCCCGATCACCGACACCCAGGTGATCAACGATCCGAACGCGTGCCCGCGATTGCGCAGATAGCGCCAGCCGATCCACAGCGACGTCGCCCCCGCATAGCGCAGGCGTGTCACTCGACCGCCTCGATCAGATGACCGTCGGTGAGATACGCGCGGCGCTGCATTCGGCGCGCGAGATCCTCGTCGTGCGTCACGACGACGAATGCCGTGCCGCGCCGTTCGGCGAGGTCGAGCATCACGCCGAAGACTTGATCGGCGCTTTCTTGATCCAGATTGCCGGTCGGCTCGTCGGCGAGCACGACGGCGGGATCGGCAACGAGCGCGCGCGCGATCGCGACACGCTGCCGCTCGCCGCCCGACAGTTGGCTCGGGCGGTGGTCGAGACGGGCCGACAAACCGACCGCATCGAGGATGTCGACCGACCGCTCGCGCGCCTCTGCAATGCTGTGTGCACCGAGCATCAGCGGCATCGCGACGTTCTCCATCGCGGTGAATTCCGGTAGCAAGTGGTGGAACTGATACACGAACCCCATGCGGCGGTTGCGCAGCCGCGCACGCGCTTCGGCGTTCAGCGGACCGATCGGGATGCCGTCGATACGTACGTCGCCGCTGTCGGGATCGGCCAGTCCGCCTAGGATGTGCAGCAGCGTGCTCTTGCCGGAGCCCGATCGACCCAAAACCGCGATGCGCTCGCCGCGCCCTACGACGAGATCGATGCCGCGCAGCACCGGCAACAACGTCGGCCCTTGATGAAACGACTTCACCACCCCGCGACATTCGAGCGCCGCGGCGTCACTCATGCTTCAACACGTCCGCCGGTTGCAGACGGGCGGCGCGATACGCCGGATAGATCGTGCTTGCGAGGCTCAGCAGCAGCGCGATCGCCGCGACAGTCACGAGATCGACGACGCGAACCTGCGCCGGTAGATAAGTGATGAAGTACTGGCTCATCAGGTGCAGGTCGAACGTGCGTTCGAGCCAGCGATAACCGTCTTGCACGAGCAGCGCGGCGCCAGTCCCTAGCAGCAAACCCGCACCGACGCCGACGACGCCGATCGTGCCGCCGAGCACCAGGAACGCGACGACGATCGTACGCGTCCGTCCGCCGAGCGTGCGCAACACCGCTACATCGCCACGTCGTTGGTTCACCACCATGATCAACGCCGACACCAAGTTGAAGGCAGCCACGCCGACGAGCAGCGACAGCAGCAGGAACATCATCGAGCGCTGGAATTCGATCGCGCGGTATAAATTGCCGTGCATGCGCATCCACGAAATCGCATACACGCGGTCCGCACCTAGCGCATCGACCGCGGCGTTCCCGATCGCGCTCGCGTCGAAGAGATCCGTAAGCTTCAAGTTGAGGCCGTCGACGCGATTGCCGATCCGAAACAGCCGCGCCGCATCGGCGAGCGCCATGTAGGCGCTGCGTTGATCGAGCTCCGACTGCGTGTCGACGATGCCGACGACTTTGACCTTCTTCTGCCGTGGAATGAGGCCGACGAGGGACACGCTCGCGTCGGGCAGAACCACGGTCACCGCATCGCCGACGCGCACGCCCAACCGTTCGGCCACGCCGCGGCCGAGCACGATGCCGAACGAGCCGTCGGTGAGCGCGTCGAGATCGCCGCTCACCACATAACGCGCGAGGTCGGATTCGCCGCGCTGCCATTGCGGATCGATCCCGGCGAGCATCGCGCCGCTCGACTTGCCGTTCGCCACCAGCAGCCCGGTACCGTCGACGAACGGCGCGACGCCGACGACGCCGGGAAGCTCGCTGAGCTTGCGTGCATCCGCGGTCCAGTCGACGAGCGGTTCGCGCCCGCGCACGCTCAGGTGCGGCACGACGCCGAGCACGCGCTCCTTCAGTTCTCGTTCGAAGCCGTTCATCACCGACGTCACGAGCACGAGCACCGCGACGCTCAGTACGAGCCCCGCGATCGCGACAATGCTGATGAACGAGATGAAGCTGCTGCGCGAATTCGCGTAGCGCAGTCCGATATTGACGGCCAATGGGTAGAACACGGCATTCGGCGGGACGAAAAACGGCGGGCAGTGTATCAGAACGTCGCAGCAGTCCTTTCCATGGCACGCCGTGCCGTGGTGCCGCCGGCTATGGCGCTCGCAGCCGCGGTGCTCCCGCCACAGCGCTTCTGGCGCGGTCGCAATGCTCTTCTAGACTTGCGACATGACCCCGATCGTCTGCGCGGTATCCGAGTGAGCATCGAACAGCGCGCCAGCTTCCGCATCACCGAGGACGTCATGATGACGTGCCTCGTCCTGGCCCCGGACGCCGACCTGGCGGTCCCCATCCAAACGCTGTTCGAACCGTGCGACGGCTACGCGCTCGAGGCGCGCCTCGACGAACTCGATCAGGGCTACCGCGAATGTCACGCCCGCTTGGCGCGTATCAATTCAACCGCTGCGGAGGCAACGGACTGGCTCGCGGCGAAGCTCGACGTTCTGAAGGACGCGCTCCTCGCGCAGCGCCGCGCAGCAGGCACCGGCATGCATCGCGCGCGCGTCTCGCTCGCCGTCACCGGCATCGGTTTCATTCACCCGACGACGTTGCCGATCGGTCAACCGATCGCCGTGCACGTCGTACTCGAAGGCAATCACGACTCGCTGATGGCATACGCGCGCGTTCGCAACGCCCGTCCCGAAGACGACGGCGTATGGATCGGTGCCGAATTCGAACCGCTGCCGGCGGAGCAGCAACGCCGCCTGAGCCGCCACATTCTGCAGCTGCAGATCAAGCAGCGGAAACAATGAGTTAGAAGGCTTTCTTAAGACGGGGTCAAAGGCTCGCTCTGCGCGAGCGCGCCACGCTCAGTTGTCCGGTAACGTGCAGCGCCGCGACGCGATAGCACTCTGCGAACGTCGGGAAATTGAAGACGTTTTCGACGTACGTCTCCGCGCTGACGGCGTGGATCAAACCCATCTGGCCGATGTGCACCAGGTCCGTGGCGTTGTCGCCGATGATGTGGATTCCCCGCACGACGCCGTCCGGCGAGGCCACCATCTTCAACACGCCGTCGGGACACCGCGCGATGTGGCCGCGCGCGATCTCGTTGAACTTCGCGATGCCGACGACGACGCCGCCGAAGCGTTCTCGTGTTTGTGCCGTCGTCAATCCCACCGATGCGATCTCGGGTACCGAATAGATCCCCGACGGAATCCATTCGCCGCGATGCCCGGGATCGATGCCGAGCAAATGACACGCCGCACGTCGCCCTTGTTCCATCGCCGCCGACGCGAGCGACGGCGGGCCGATCACGTCACCGGCCGCGTAGATGTGCGGCACCGACGTTTGCCCGAACGCGTTCACTTCGACCAACTGGCGTTCGTTGACGGTGATGCCGGCACGTTCGACGTGCAATCCGTCGAGCTGCGAGATCCGCCCCAACGCGCACAACAGTTTTTCGCTATCGACGACGCGGCCATCGCCGAGATGTGTCAATACGCGGCTGACGCCGTCGAATTCGACGCGTTCGACGACCGCTTCGCCGATGAATCGGCCGCCGTGTCGCGCGAACGCGGTGAGGAACCCCTGCACCATCTCCGGTTCGAGGAACCCGAGCGGCGTCGCGGCGCGGTCGATCATCGTGACGTCGACGCCGAGCACCGCGAAGATGGACGCGTACTCGCTCGCGATCACGCCGCCGCCGAGCACGACCAACGACGCCGGCAAATACGCCAACGACAGAATCGAGTCGCTGTCATAGATGGATTCATGGTCGATCGGCACGTTCGGCGGATGCCGCGGTTTCGAGCCCGTGGCGATGACGAAGTGTTCGGCGCAGTATTCGGCCTCGCGACCGTCGATCGAACGCACCCGTAGCGCCGTCGACGACAGAAAGCTCGCGCGTCCATGCACGACTTCGATCGCGTTGCGCTTCATCTGGGCTGCCATGTAGACGTCGTGGTTGCGGATCACCTCTGTCATCTCGCCGATCAACGAACCGACGTCGCCGATCGGCGCGGGATTGTCTATACCGAGCGCTTGCAGTCGTTCCGCGACGCGCCGGCGCTCGAGCGCACGCTCGCGCAAGGCCTTGCTCGGTATCGTTCCCTGGTGCACGCAGGCGCCGCCGACTTCCTTGAGCTGCTCGATCAAAGCGACCCGACGCCCCGCCTTGGCTGCTTGCACTGCGGCCTTCTGACCCGCCGGCCCACCGCCGATCACGATCAAGTCGTAGCGTTTCATGCGGACATCGCCTGCATGGCGGTTCGGATCGACTCGCCGGCGCCGATCAGCGCAGCGACGTCTTCCGGATAGAGATTCAGATGGTCGATGGCGTCGAACCCGGAGAGCGCATTCGCGTTGAGCTCGCCGTCGAGCATCGAGCGGGCGAAACGTACCGCGCAGCGCACCACCGCGACCACGTCGACGTGTTCGCTCGCACCGCGGAAGTCATCGACGTACCGAATGGTCGCGGCCACTGCACTCGGCAAACGCCACTCTTCCGCGAGCAGCGCGCCGGCGCGGACTTCGAATTCCGCTAACAGGCCCGCTACGTCGCGTGGCGAGAGCCGAACCGGGCTCGCGGCCCCGATCGCATTCAGCACGACCGGCGCGCCGACGTTGTGCAAGAGGCCGCACAAATAGGCGATCTCGGTGTTCTTGCGGCAGACGCGCGCGATCTCTTTCGACCAGAGACTCGCGCCGAGCGCGAGCTGCCATGCGCGATTCGCTTCGTCCGCATAGGTCGCCGACGCGAACAGCGCGTTCGACAACGACGCCGCGATGGCGATTTCGCGGATGCGGTTCATGCCGAGCCGCGCGATTGCCTGGCGCAGCGCGACGATTTCCATGGCGGCGCGTAGCGCCGGTGAATTGACGATGCGCAGCACGTGGCTTGCGAGGCCTTGGTCTGTTTGGATCAGTTGCGCGAGGCGAATCGCATCGGCTTGATCGTCGATCGAACTCGCGATCACTTCGGCAGCGACACCGGGCATCGGCGGCAGCTCGACCGCGCGCGCAGCGAGCGCTGCAGCGAGGCGACGCTGCGTCGTGACGAGATCCGCGGGTTCGCTGGGGGCTCTGGCGCTCACGAGCAGTTTTGTCGACGGTGTTCCAAAGCATAGTTCAGCGATCCGCGACCGCCCGGCCGTTGACGCGTTCCGACGCCCTCACCTAACCTGCCGCGCGCATGCACGCCAAACGAACGTCGCGGACGCCGCACCTCGCGACGGAAAACCGCCGCCGATTACAGCCTCGCCACAACGCCGTACATCGGCCGTGTGCGACCGGGGCACCCTGGCCGGGACCGTTTGCTCGAGTTGAAGTCGTTGCCGCTATTTCTTCCGCCTACCGCGCGCTATGCCGCGACGGCCGCACTGCCCACGACCGACCGCCGCCGCGGCTCGGACCGGCGCCGAGCGTTGCACGAGCGGCGTCAGCTCCTGCTGAAGGACGCGCAGGCCGACGAGCGTCGACGCGGCGCGTCCGAACGACGCAGCGGGCTCGATCGACGCGTGCACGCATTGCGCTCATCGGCGCGACCGCCGGTACCGCGCGAAACCATCGTGCAACCGCAGCGCACGCAACGCCTCGGCACGCGCATCGACCTCTACGTCTGACGCCGCCGCCTTCGGCGACCGCTCGCAGCGCGCCATGAGCCGACCGCTGTTGCTGATTCGCCACGGCCAAATTGCCGCGAACGCCGGCGGCCGCTGGCATGGGTCGACCGATAGTCCCCTGAATCGCTTGGGTCGCAGGCAGATCCAGCGGCTCGGTCAGCGCGCAGAGCGCGAATGGAGCGACATCGCAGCCGTGTACTCGAGTCCATTGCAGCGCTGCCTGCTCACCGCGCGGGCCATCGCGACCCCGCTCGGGCGCGAGGTGTTGATCGACGACGATCTGCGCGAATACGGCATCGGCGAATTCGAAGACACGCCGTTCGCGACACTGCAGACCGAGCGGGATTTCTTTCGCCGCATCCGCGACGATCACGAATATGCGCCGGTCGGCGGCGATTCGATCGCAGCGGTCGCACGTCGCATCGTGCCCGCCCTACGGAGGATCCACGCGCACGACGACTCGTCGCGCCCCATCGCGGTCGTCAGTCACGGCGCGGCGCTCGGCATCGCGCTCGCGACGTTGCTTGACGCTGATCTGAACCGCTGGACAAACTACCAAATCGACAACTGCAGCGTGACCGAGCTGATACTCGAGCCGGAACCGCTGGTTGGCACGTTCAACAACACCGATCATCTGTGACGCCGCCACGGCGGCGTCGACCGAACGATCACATCACTCGAGGGGGACACATGCCGGAATTCTGCAGCGTCGAAAAAGACGGCCATTTGACGATCGTGACGATCGAACGACCCGAGCGCATGAACGCGCTCCACCCGGAGGCAAACGCCGAACTCGGCGTCGTTTTTGACGACTTCGCGGCCGACGCCGATCAATGGGTGGCGATCATCACGGGCCGCGGCGACCGCGCCTTCAGCGCCGGCAACGATCTGCGTCACCAAGCCGAAGGCGGCAAGCGCGTGCCGACGCCGCGCGGCTTCGGCGGTCTCACGTCGCGCTTCGATTTGACGAAACCAGTGCTTGCGGCGGTGAACGGCGTGGCGATGGGCGGCGGGTTCGAGATCGCGCTCGCGTGCGATCTGATCATCGCGTCCGACAACGCGATCTTCGCGTTGCCGGAACCGCGCGTCGGTCTCGCCGCGCTCGCCGGCGGCTTGCACCGCTTGCCGCGCCAGATCGGCACGAAGCAAGCGCTCGGCATGATTCTGACCGGACGGCGCGTCCCCGCTGCCGAAGGCAAGACGCTCGGCTTCGTCAACGAAGTCGTGCCGCAAGCGCAACTGCTCGATGCGGCAAAGCGTTGGGCGCGCGAGATCTGCGAATGCGCGCCGCTGTCGATCCGCGCGAGCAAAGACGTCGTCTATCGCGGACTCGGCGTCGCGAGTTTGGAAGCAGCGATGGCGCAGAACTACGACTCGGTCCGCGCAATGGTCACGAGCGCCGACTTCGTCGAAGGACCGAAGGCCTTCGCGGAGAAACGTCCGCCGAATTGGAAAGGTCGCTAACTCCGGGGGCAGATTCAGCCGGTGCTGATCCCGCGCATTCCGATTCCGGCGCCGGCGGCGTCGATTCGACTCAGCTTGCGCGGGCAGCGATCCACGCCGCGTTCATGGCTTCAGCCACGAGCGCCACGGCGAGGCAGACGTCGTTGAGGGCGCGGTCGTCGCCGCGGCGTGCCATTTCCGAGATGATCTCGACGCGCGGGATCGCGACGAACAACGGATCCGGCGACCGCTCGAACTGGCCGGGGTAATGGCTCAGGGTGTCCTTCATGGTGTCCGCTTACTGCTATGGATCACGGGCAGTGAAGTACAGCTTTCGTGCCAGTTCAGGATATCTCTGTAAGCCTTTGTTTTAAAATGGTCAACATATCTGAACAATCGACGGTCGGTGCGTCCGATACTGACGCCGCCGCGCACAGCGTGACGGCGGGCGTCAGCGGCCCGAAAAGTCGTCGTGATCGAGATCACGCGTGAGCGATGACGCCGATCGGGCCGACCTGCGCGCCGAACGCCGCTTCCAAATCCAAGTTCAGCGCAACCTGACGCGCAATTACCTCGCGCATCTCGTGCACGGGATGCTGAGCCAAACCGGCTTCCGCCTGCTGAACGCGCCGACCTTCATGCCCGCCTACATCATGATGTTGTCGGGCGGTTCGAATTTCGCGGTCGGTCTTTCGAGCGCGTTGCAATCGTTCGGGATGACGCTGACGCCGATGATCGGCGCCAACTTGATCGAACATCGCAAGCAAGTGCTGCCGGTCGCGCTGTCCACCGGCTGGGGCATGCGCGGCATGATCCTCGCGATCTCGCTGACCGGCCTCGTATTCCCGACGTCGTGGGCGCTGTGGCCGTTGTTGCTATTCCTCGCCGTGTTCGGACTGTTCCAGGGCATGCAGGGCGTGATCTTCAACTTCCTGATGGCGAAGCTCATCCCGTCGTCCAAGCGCGGACGCCTCACCGGGCTGCGCAACTTCCTCGCCGGCATCATCTCGGCGTTGATCGCGTGGGTGAGCGGACAATTCCTGATCGGCAGCACGCCGACGGCAGCCGGCTATTCGTATACGTTCCTGCTCGCCTTCGTGCTGACGAGCATCGGCCTATCGTCGCTCGTCGCCGTGCGCGAACCGGAGCCGCCGATCGTGCGGCCGAAGCAGGATCTGCGAACCCGACTCGCGCAAGTGCCGTCGCTGCTGCGCGACGATCGCGAATTCACGCGCTATTTCCTGGCGCGCGCGCTCGCGACGCTGGGACGCATGGCGATGCCTTTCTACATCCTCCACGAAGGACACTCTGCTGCGCTGTCCGGTTCGACGCTCGGCATCCTGACGTTCGCATTCACGCTGGCTGGCACGTTCTCGAATCTGCTGTGGGGGCCGCTCGGCGACCGGTACGGTTTTCGCGCGTCGTTCTTGTCGTCGATCGGTTTGTGGGTGGCGTCGACGGTGTTGCTGATGTTGGTCTCCGGCAATCTATGGGTGACCGTCGTCGTGTTCGTAGGGATCGGCGCGTCCGCACAAGGTTTCCAGAACGCATCGCAGAACATGACGCTCGAATTCGGCCGGCGCGACGACTTGCCCGTGCGAATCGCGATCGCGAATACGGCGTCGGAGTTCGCCGGTACGTTCGGTCCGCTGCTCGGCGGCGTGCTCGCCGCACTCGCCGGATACCAGGCGGTATTCCTCGTCTCGATCGTGTTTCTCGTGCTCGGCGGCGGCATCGTCGCGCGCTATGTTCCGGAACCGCGCAAGCAAGGAGACTATCTATGAGTCCGACGAACGCACCCGGCAACACACGCGCCCAACCGAAACTGTCAGGGCGCGTCGCGCTCGTCACCGGAGCGGCGCGCGGTGTCGGCCGCGCCACCGCGGAAAAGCTCGCGAGCGAAGGCGCTGCGGTCTATTTGAACGACATCGACGCGCGCGAGCTAGACGCCGCCGCGCGCGCGGTCGGTGGCGTCGCGCTCGCGGGCGATCTCACGGATCCCGCATTCCCCGATACGTTGGTGCAGTCGATCCTCGAACGCGCCGGTTCGCTCGACATCGTCGTCAACAATGCGGGCTACATCTGGAACGGCGCGATCCACAACCACAGCGACGAGCAGTGGGATGCCATGCTCGACATCCACGTCACCGCACCGTTTCGGATTCTGCGCGCCTACGGTCGATGGTTACGCGAGGTGCAGAAGCGCGAGACCCCAATGGTGTGCCGCAAGGTCGTCAACGTGTCGTCGGTGTCCGGTCTCTTCGGCGCTGCCACGCAGATCGCCTACTCTGCGGGCAAGGCCGCGCTCGTCGGCGTGACCCGCACGCTCGCGAAGGAATGGGGTCGCTTCAACGTGACCGTCAACGCCGTTGCGTTCGGTCACATCACGACGCGTCTCACGCAACGCTACGACGGCGAACCGCCGCTCGTAACGATGGCCGGCCGCGCGCACCGCGTCGGTTTGAGCGAGCAGCAGATCGAACAACAGCGCGCGCTGACGCCGCTCGGCCGCGCCGGTTCACCGGCCGACGCCGCCAACGCGATCTATCTCTTCTGTCAGCCGGAATCCGATTTCGTCACCGGCGAAATTCTGGTCGCGAGCGGCGGCTTGCGCCTGTAAGTCGCGTCGGGCGACACGCGCAGTCCGGCTTGCAGACGCGCTCGCGGAGATCAGACTCGCAGGTACAATCGCGCGACCACGAGCGGAGGTGCGGGATGAAGGTTGGATACAAGAAGCTGATCGAAGACGCCGAGAAGGAGATCGAGACGCTCGATCTCGATGCCGCGCGCAAACTGCACGGATCACCGGATGTCGTCTTCGTCGACCTACGCGATCCGCGCGAACTCACCCGCGAAGGCAAAATCCCGGGCGCCTTCCACGCGCCGCGCGGCATGCTGGAGTTCTGGGTCGACCCCGAGAGCCCTTACCACAAGGACGTCTTCTCGTCCGGCAAGAAGCTGATCTTCTACTGTCAGAGCGGCTGGCGCTCGGCGCTCGCGACGCAAACGGTCCAGCGCATGGGGCTCGAGAACGTCTGCCATATCGGCGGCGGCTTCAGCGGCTGGAAGACCGCCGGCGCCCCGGTGGAAGCCGTTCCGCAGCGCTAACGGGCACACACGGCCGCGAGCGCGGCGACGGCGAGCGCATATTCGGTATACGTTCGATAGCGAATGCCGCAGATCAATCGGTCGACGCCCGACTTTCGATACGCCTCGAGCGCTGCGTATGCCGCCTCGCGATCGTGGAGCGGCAACCCCGCCATCACCGTGATCGAACCCGGCGGCTTGCCGAGGCGATCGGTCTGCGCGCGATAGCGCTCGCGCAGCGCGCCAACGTCCGCCGGCTTCAAACCCATCGGCAGCCAGCCGTCGCCGTATCGCGCCGCGCGCTCCAGCGCGTGCGGCGGCTTGCCGCCGACCAACACCGGCGGCTTCGGCGGCCGCGGCTTGAACAAGAGCGGTTGACCGTTCGCTTCGACGACATCGTTCGCGAAGCAACGATTCAAAAACGCGAGCGTTTCGTCGGACACGCGTGCGCGATCGCGACGATCGACGCCTACGGCACGAAATTCAGCGTCCATCCAGCCGACGCCGACGCCCAGCAGCAACCGTCCGCCCGACAATTCCTGCACCGCCGCGACCTGGCGCGCGAACATCAGCGCGGGTCGATACGGCAACACGATGACGCCGGCGCCGAGCTTGATCTTCGACGTGAGCCCGGCGAACCAGGCGAGCGTCGCGAACGGATCGACGTAGCGCCCGCCCGATCCTTCGGCGTCATCCGGCGGAATCGCCACGTGATCGGTAACCCAAACGGATTCGAGTCCGCGATCCTCGGCGACGCGCACGCAATCGGCCATCAACGATCGCGTCGACTCGAGACCCATGTTGCGCAGTGTGACACCCACCAGCACAATCGCTACCCCCTCTTCGTATTCGTTGGAGCGCCCGACCGAATTATGCGGCGCATGGTCGTCAATGTCCTCGCGTTCGGCGGCGGCTTCGTGATCATGGCGCTCGAATTGCTCGGCGGTCGCATCCTCGCACCGTATTTCGGCAACAGCATCTACGTGTGGGGCAGCATCATCTCGGTGTTCATGCTGTCGCTCGCGCTCGGCTACCTGATCGGCGGCTATGTCTCGCTCTTGCGGCCATCGCTCGCGCGTTTTGCGGCGCTGTTCCTGTTGGGCGCGATCGTCACGGGCCCGCTCGTGTTCTACGCCGATCCGTTGCTGAAAGCGGTGTTCGATCACATCGAGGATCCGCGCTACGGCTCGCTCGTGGCGGCGAGCGCGCTGTTCGTGGCGCCGACCGCCGTACTCGGCATGATCAGCCCGTACTCGGTGCGCCTCATGGTCGGCGAGACGGCGCAATCGGGACGCGTCGCCGGCACGCTGTATTTCGTCTCGACGCTCGGCAGCGCGCTCGGCACGCTCGCGACGTCGTTCTACTTCGTACTGTGGTTCGAGATCGACACGATCGTGTTGCTGTTGACCGGTGCGCTGCTCGCGCTCGCGGCAATCGGCGCGTTGGCGAATCGCGCAGCGTGAAGGCGTTCACCGTCGCGCTCGTGCTCGCGCTGCTCGGCGGCGCGTCGATGCAGGGCCGCGTCATCCACTCGGAAACGTCGCTGTACCAGAACATCCTCGTTACCGAAGACGGCACGCTGCGCTGTCTGCAATTCACCGTCCGCAAAGACCAACACAACCAATCGTGCCGCGACTCGCGCGCGCCGAAGCGGATGGTGTTCGCCTACACGCGCATGATGTTGGCGGCGCTGCTGCTCGATCCGTCGCCGCAGCGCGTGCTCGTCATAGGCTTGGGCGGCGGCACGCTGCCGACCGCGCTCGCGCAGCTCTACCCCGACGCGCACATCGACGTCGTCGAAATCGATCCGGCAGTTGCGCAGGTTGCGAAGCGCTACTTCGACTTCGCGCCGGGACCGAACACGCGAGTCTTCGAACAGGACGGCCGCGTGTGGGTCAAACGCGCGCGGGTCGATACGGCCCGCTACGACCTGATCATGCTCGATGCGTTCAACGGCGATTACATCCCCGAACACTTGATGACGCGCGAGTTCCTACAAGAAGCACGCGACCTACTGAGCGACACGGGCACGCTCGCCGCAAACACGTTCTCGACGAGCCGCCTGTACGACAGCGAATCGGTCACGTACGCGGCCGTGTTCGGCACGTTCATCAACTTCAAGATGCCGGATTCAGCGAACCGCGTGATCATCGCGAGTCGCGCCACCCTGCCGGATACGCAGATGCTCGTCGCGGAAGCGGCGCGATTGGCGCCGGCGCTGCTGCCGTACGGAATTTCGATCGAGCGCTATCCGCCGCTCTTCAACACCATCCCGGATTGGCAAGTCGATGCGCGCGTACTCACCGACCAATACTCGCCCGCCAATTTGTTGAAGGGGCAGTGATCCGGCCCGACAGGATCAGGCTTTCGGCCAGTACCGGTCCTTCAGCAGCCGCTTGTACAGCTTGCCGGTCGGATGCCGCGGCAGCTCTGCCTCGAAGTCGACCGACCGCGGGCACTTGATGTGCGACAGGTGTTGTCGGCAAAACTCGATCAATTCCCGTTCGAGTTCCGGGCCCGCGAGCGCCATGTCGACCGGCTGCACGACCGCCTTCACTTCCTCGCCGAAGTCTTCGTTCGGCACGCCGAACACCGCCACGTCGTACACCTTCGGGTGCGTGATCAGCACGTTCTCGGTTTCCTGCGGGTAAATGTTCACGCCGCCGGAGATGATCATGAAGTGCTTGCGGTCGGTCAGATACAGATATCCCTCCTCGTCGAGGTATCCGACGTCGCCGAGCGTCGACCACCCCTTCGGATGGCGCGACTGAGCCGTCTTGTTGGGGTCCTTGTAATATTCGAATTGACCGCCGCCTTCGAAGTAGATCGTGCCGGGTTCGCCGATCGGTAGTTCCGCGCCGTCGTCGTCGCAGATGTGAACCACGCAGTTGAGCGCACGACCGACGCTGCCGCGATGCTCGAGCCATTCGTGCGAATTGAGCTGCACGAAGCCGTTGCCCTCGGTGCCGGCGTAGTACTCGTACAGTACCGGCCCCCACCACCCGATCATCTGCTCTTTCACCGGAATCGGGCACGGCGCCGCGGCGTGAATCGCACACTTGAGGCTCGACGTGTCGTACTTCGAGCGGGTCTCGGGCGGCAGCTTCAACATGCGCACGAACATCGTCGGCACCCATTGGCTGTGCGTGATGCGATAGCGCTCGATCGCCCGCAGCGCAGCCTCCGCCTCGAAATGCTCCATCACGACTACCTGGATGCCGCTGCGCAGGCAAGCCATCGAGAAGCCGAGCGGCGCCGCGTGATAAAGCGGCGCGGGCGACAGATAGATCGAGTCTGGGTTCGCGCCGTACAGCGTCGTCATCACCGGCAACGCGTTCATCTCGCCGAACCGCAGCCCCGACAGCGGGCGTTTGACTCCTTTCGGATAGCCGGTGGTACCGGACGAGTACAGCATCGCCTGGCCTTCGGTCTGATCCGCGATCGGTTGCGGCGGCATCGACGCGATCGACGCCTCCCACGACGCATAACCGGGGATAGTCGCATCGATCATGTAGCAGTTCCGCACGTTCGGGATGCGCCCCGTCAGCGCCTCGGCCAAGTCGCGCCGCTCGGCCGAGGTGATGAACACCTTCGCCTCGCAATTGTTGACGATGTATTCGACCTCCTGCAGCTGCAGGCGAAAACTGATGGCCGTGTAGTAGAGCCCGGCGCGTTGCGCGGCCCAGCAAATCTGCAGAAAACGCGGATGGTTCTCGAGCATCAACGCGATGTGGTCGCCGGGTTCGAGCCCCAACCGTCGAAACAATTGCGCGCCTTGATTCGACGTCGCTTCGAGCTCGCCGAACGTCACCGCGACACCGCTCCCGGCCATCACATACGCGATTTTGTCCGGTTGTACTGCTGCAATGGCGCCCTCCGGCATGGTGCAAGCCCCACAAGGTTGAGATGATGAACGGCGCACGGTATTGGGTTTGGCAATGTCGTGCAATTGCGGGGCTCCGGCACTCGCGTCGGATCACGCGGACGCGGCAAGGGAAACAGGTAGAAACATCTTTTTCCTTGCAGACAAGCAGTTAGATGCCTAACCTGCCGGACGGCTTAACAGATACGGGATCGGAACGCGCGACGACATGGCAAGCACAGGACAATTCAACGTCGTCTGCAGCGGCAAGCTGACCGTCCAACTGCATAGAACCGGCGTCTTAGGGATGTTTCGCCGACCGATCGCCGCCGATTGCCTGCACTTCTCGATCTCCGGGATACAAGTCGAAACGCCCGCGCAATTCAAAGTCGGCCAACCGGTCGTGATGGACCTGATCGTCAACGATCTGCGGGTCGAGGAACTATCCGGCATCGTGCGCAGCGCGAGCGCAGCCGACGACAAGCACTACTACGACATCGACTTCCGCATGGACGAAGGCCCGACCCGGGCGAATACGCTGCACTGCCTGCGCCACATCGACTCGCACGTCCGAACGCAACAACTCAACCTCGTCGGTTGAGCGAATGTCCCATCGTCGCTGATCGCCGGTCGTGATCGACTGGCAATTTCCGTATCCATCCCAACGCGCCCCGGTCGTGGCACGCAACGTCGTTGCGACATCGCAACCGCTCGCCGCGCAAGCAGGACTCGACGCGCTGCGCCGCGGCGGCAACGCCGTCGATGCGGCGCTGACCGCGGCGATCACGCTGACGGTCGTCGAGCCGAACAACAACGGCGTCGGTAGCGACGCGTTCGCGATTGTCGGTTTCGCCGACGGGACTATCCACGGTCTCAACGCCTCGGGGCGCTCGCCGGCCGGATGGACCTACGAGCGCTTCGCCCGCGGCCGGACGGGCTCGTTGGCGATGCCGTTGGTCGGTTGGGACTCGGTCACGGTGCCAGGCGCGGTCAGCGCGTGGGTCGCGCTGTCGGAGCGTTTCGGCAAGCTGCCGTTCGAGCGGCTTTTCGACGCCGCGATTGGCTACGCCGATGACGGCTTCCACGTCGGACCGAAGACGGCCTTCTACTGGCAACTCTCGGCGCCGCGATTTCGCGAGTTTCCGGATTTCATCGAGCACTTTCTGCCCGGCGGCCGCGCGCCGCGCGCGGGCGAATTGTTTCGCCGACCCGACCTCGCGCGCACGTTGCGCGCGATCGCCGATACGCGCGGCGAAGCGTTCTATCGCGGCGAGTTGGCGCAGCGCATCGCCGATACATCGAGGCGCGCCGGCGGCGCGATGACCGCGGCCGACCTCGACGCGCACCGCCCCTCGTGGGTCACCCCGACCCGTCAGGCGTATCGCGGCATCGAGCTGCTCGAAATTCCGCCGAACGGCCAGGGTCTCGCCGCGCAACTCGCGTTGGCGATCCTGGCGCATTTTGATCTCGCGGCGTGGCCGGTGGACGACGCGCGGAGCGTCCACCTGCAGATCGAAGCGATGAAGATCGCGATACGCGCCGCGTTCGATCACTTCGCCGATCCCGCCGCGATGCGCGTCACGCCGGAGCAGCTGCTCGGTGCCGCCCGTCTGAAGCGACTCGCCGATGGCAT
>DASRZO010000581.1:0-2656 GCA_035686405.1 Pseudomonadales bacterium
CGGCCACTCGCCGAACAACGGCGTTGAGAAGCCGGCGTCGATTCAATCGAACACCGCTTTTCGGACAAGCCCGAACCACGGCGTTGCTTCAACCGACCCGAGCCTCGGCCACGCCCCGAACCACGGCTTTGAAGTGGACACGAACACTCACCTCGGCCACTCGCCGAACAACGGCGTTGAGAAGCCGGCGTCGATTCAATCGAACACCGCTTTTCGGACAAGCCCGAACGACGGCGTTGCTTCAACGGACCCGTGTTTTGGACATCCCGAAAAACGGCGTTGAGTGCATCGTGCTTCTAAACCTTTCGCTCGGACACCGCCGTCTAAACCGACGATCATTGCAAACGAGGCCGGCCGGTCGCCGTGGACCGTCGGCGGACGGGTGTCGGTGTCTTCCAACGTGACGGCGATCCACAAATTGACGTACGCGACCGAGTCTCCGCGGCAGCCGATCGACGACGTCGAGGCGGTCCGTGCGGCCCTCGCCGGCGACCGGCACGCGTTCGAGGGGTTGTATCGCGCGCATGTCGGGCGGATTCACGCACTGTGCTTACGCTTGTCGGCGCACGCGGCGACGGCGGAAGAACTGACGCAGGAAGCGTTCGTCCGCGCGTGGCAGCGGCTCGCGACATTTCGCGGCGACAGCGCGTTCGCGACATGGCTACATCGGTTGGCGGTCAACGTCGTGTTCGACCATCAGCGTGCGCAGCGACCGTGGTATCGACGCACCGCGAGTCTCGACGACGAACGCGACTCGGTCGAGGCACTGCCGGACCGCAGCGCGACGTCGCCGGGTGACCGGCACGACCTCGAAGTCGCGATCCGCCGTTTACCGCGCGGCGCGCGGACGGTGTTCGTGCTGCACGACGTCGAAGGTTGGCAGCACGACGAGATCGCGGCGCGGGCCGGCATCGCGGTCGGAACGAGCAAGGCGCATTTGCATCGTGCGCGGACGTTGTTGAGGGAGTGGCTATCGCTATGAACGAGACGCCTTCGGACAAGCTCGACTCACTGATCGCGTGCTTGCCGCGCACGATCGAGCCGAGCCGCGACTTGTGGCCGTACGTCGATGCGCGCATCACCGTACGCGCGCCGCGGGCGCCGGTGTGGCAGCTCGCACTCGCAGCCGGCATCGCTGCGGCCTTCGTCAGCGCGTTGTTTCTCGGCGTGCCGCGCGATGCCGAGCCGGCGCGGACGTTCGCGTATCGCCAACAGCTCGACGCGGCATATGCGCCGCTGCGGCAGGCGTCCCTGACGCGCTATCGCGCCCGAGCGGATCGGTTGGATCCGGCATTGCGCCGCACGGTCGAAGCCAATCTCGCGATCATCGACCGGGCGCTCGCGGAGATCCGCGTCGCGCTCGAGCGCAATCCCGACGACGCCGAGTTGGGACAGATTCTGAAACGAACGTACGAACAGGAGCTCGCGATCATCGACGCCGTGACGCCGCCGAACTCGTCGCCCGCCCCGCAACAGTATCGAGGTGCATTGTGAGAACGCCCATCATTGGTTTGTTGGTTCTTGCGGCAGCGGCGGCGCATGCCGGTGAGGCTGTCGACAAGACGCTGGACGTGAAGGCGAACGGGCTCGTGCGCATCGAGAACGTCCGCGGCGAGATCTCGGTCGACGGTTGGGAACGCGATCAGGTGCAAGTGGTCGGTACGCTCGACGATCGGGCCAAAGCGCTGACGTTCGAAACCGTTGGCGCCACGACGACCGTACGCGTCGAGACGCCGGACAACCTGAACCGCGGCGAAGGCTCGAAGCTCGTGATCCACGTCCCGCAGACGAGCCGGGTGCGCGTCGAGCTCGTATCGGCCCAGCTGCGCCTAACGAACCTGAAAGGGGGCGTCGATGCGAAGACGGTCAGCGGCGACATCGAAGCCGCCGACGTCGGCGATCGGATCGAACTCGCGACGATCAGCGGCGACATCACGTTGGGTCACGGCGTCGGGCCGACGTCGTTCTCGTCGGTCAGCGGCGATATCAAGGCCGATGCGGAGACCAGCGAAATCAAGATCCAGACGGTCTCCGGCGGCGCACGCGTGACGTCGAGCGCGCGCGTGCAGGAGCTGACGATGCATTCGGTGTCGGGCGATCTCGAAGTCAGCGCGAATCTCGCGGACGGCGCGCATGTGAAGGGCTCGACGACGAGCGGTGACATCCGTCTCGCGATCAATCCCGACGCGGGTGTCGTCGTGGAGATGAAGAGCACCGCCGGCGGCGGCATCCGCAACACGCTGACGCACGATCGCCCGTCGCGCGACATCGGCGGCAGCGCGTCATTGGACCTGACGCTCGGCAACGGTCAGGGCGGCGTCGAGTTGTCGACGGTGTCGGGACGCCTCGAACTCGGTTCACTGTGAGGCCGTCGAGTGCTGCGAACCGTTGAACGGTCCTGGTGCGGGCGGTTGTGGATGGGCTGCCTCGCGTGGTCGGGCCGGCGATCGTGGTTGGGTTCCTTCAACGGTGGTTGGGCCGGTGACGGTGGTGTGGTTCCTTCACCAGCGTGTCGAGCCTGCGACGGTAGTTGGTTCCTTCATCGGTGGTCGGGCTGGTGACGGTGGTGAGGGGTTCCAGTACCGGCATCCAGTTCGCGGGACACGCTGCAAGTACATCCATGTACGCTCCCTCTCGGCATCCCTGCCTCGAGAGG
>DASRZO010000582.1:0-3132 GCA_035686405.1 Pseudomonadales bacterium
CGATGATCCTCACGTTGAACGTCCACTTCACCCGCGTGTCGGATCTCGTCGGCCGCGACGATCTCGCGTTCGACCCGCCGGTGCCGATGTCGGCGTATCGCGACAGTTTCGGAAACTGGTGCACTCGGATCGTTGCGCCGACGGGTCGTACTCGCGTCACTGCAAACGTCGTGGTCAACGACAGCGGCCTGGTCGATACAGTCGCTCCGAACGCGCGCCAAGTTCCCGTTCAGGACTTGCCCGAGGAGACGCTGTTGTTTCTGCTGGGCAGCCGCTATTGCGAAACCGACCGATTGTCCGAAATCGCCTGGAGTCTGTTCGGCAATGCACCGACCGGATGGGGACGGGTCCAAGCGATTTGCGACTACGTGCATCGACACATCACCTTCGGCTACGAACACGCGCGCATGACGCGTACCGCGCTCGAGGCCTACTACGACCGGACGGGTGTGTGTCGCGACTACGCGCATCTCGCCGTCGCGTTCTGCCGGTGCATGAACATCCCGGCCCGCTACTGCACCGGCTATCTCGGCGACATCGGTGTCGAGAAGTCCGCCGCGCCGATGGACTTCGCAGCTTGGTTCGAAGCGTTTCTCGACGGTCACTGGTACACGTTCGATGCGCGCAACAACACGCCGCGCATCGGCCGCGTGCTGATCGCGCGAGGCCGTGACGCCGCCGACGTCGCGATCAGCAATGCCTTCGGACTGAACACGCTCGCCGGATTCACCGTCTGGACGGACGAAATTGCCGCAGCGTAGTGGCGCCAGGGTCATTCGCCGTGATCCAAACGTCGCATCAATGAATTCGCTCACGTTCTCCGACGTGTCATCAGCAGCAGCCCGCCGACGACGATCGCGCCGATGCCCGCCCAAACGGGGACGTTGACGCGCTGCTTTTCGTCGACCGACATGTGGATCGGACCGACATCCGCAGTGTGGGTTTCGGACGTGTAGCTGAATCCGCCGTATCCGAGCGCGAGCGCGCCGGCGACGATCAATGCAATCGCCGCAATCTTCAGTGCGTCCATCATCATCGTTCCTCGCCGAGTGATCAGATCCGCCGACCTTGAATGAGGCGGATCGCGATCACGATGACCGCGAGTACCAGAAGGAGGTGAATGAATCCGCCCATCGTGTACGAGGAGACGAGCCCCACCGCCCACAGGACCAACAAGACGACCGCGACCGTTTCGAGCATGGCTCATCTCCAAGTGCGTGCAACGAAGTACCAGTGCGCACAGTGAACCCTCCGGTCCCGCATCTCTGTACGTCACCGAACACATATCGCTGGATTGCACGCGACGAGTGGCCGCCTCATTGAGCGGTTGCGCGATGCTTCCGCCCGGCTCGGATTTCCCCGAAGTCGCTTCTGTCGCGCTCGCACATCCGGAATCGACTCGGCTCGGTGCGCAATTCGCGACGGCGTCGCGTGAGCATGAGGGGAATTCACGACGAGCGCTATGCTCGATGCGAGTAGCAATTTGCGCGACGACATCATGATTGGTTGGTCTCGAAGAACGACTTCACCTGGCGGTCGGCTTCGTCGCGCGTGATCGCGTAACGCTCTTGAACCAGACCGACCAACTTCTCTTGCCGGCCTTCGGCCTTGAGAAACTCGTCTTCTGTCAGCTTGCCCCATGCAATCTTGGCGGCGCCGACGTGCTGCTTCCACTTGCCCTTCATCTCGTCGACGCTGGGCATGATTGGTTTACTCATAGTGACCTCTAGTGAATCCCACACATTCGCGAATGTGCGACGTGCTCGGGATTTGGAACAACAATGACGGCAAGGCGCGCACGAGTCTGTACGCTGTCGCGCTTACGCGCGCCGCAACGGATGCGATATGAGAACACCACCGCTCGGCCGTTGACGAATGTGTGCCGACGTCGCTGCGGGCCCGCGACACGCCGAATTCGAATCTCACGTACACCTATCGCACGGATCAGGAACTCCTCGACGTTTCGCAAAGCGCCCAGACCTACTGCTTCAACGCAGGATCGTCGCAAGTCGCGTCACGGATCGTCTCCAACGGCAATGGCACGAAGACCGTTACGTTCCAGTGTCGTCCGAGTTGAATCGACGTTATTGACGAATTCACGGCAGGTTCAGCGCCCGCGGGTGCGGTAAGATCTCACGCTCGCGATCGGGCGGCGGTGAATTCGAGATGCAGACAACGAACGTACGCGACGAGCTGATTCAACTGCGGGGCTTGCGTTTCTACTACCGCGATTGGGCGTCGGCGAAGCCGAACGCACAGGCGCTGGTCCTGCTGCACGGCTATACCGGCCACGCGCGTTCGTGGGATGCGCTCGCGCGCACGCTGTCGCCACGCTATCGCGTGCTCGCACTCGATCAGCGCGGCCACGGCCAGACCGACTGGGCGCCGCGCGACCAATACGACACGAGCGAGATGATCACGGACCTGGAGGCGTTCGTCGCGGCGCTCGAGCTCGAGAACTTCGCGCTGCTCGGCCTGTCGATGGGCGGTCTGGTCTCGATCGGCTACGCCGGTAAGCGACCGCCGCAACTCGCGAAGCTCGTCATCGTCGACATCGCGCCGGAGATCGACGTCGCGGGGCTCGAGCGCATCCGGGCCGGCGTCGTGCGCAACGACGTCTTCGCATCGCGCGACGAAGCGGTCGCGCGTGCGCGCGAAGACAATCCGATTCCACCGATGGAGCATCTGCGTCATCGCGTCGAGTATTCGCTGATGCGCCGCAGCGACGGCCGCTACACGTACCGCTACGACCCGGCGCTGCGCGATCCGACGAATCCGCGCAAAGGCATTCCAGCCGACGAAGGTTGGAAGCTGGTCGCGAAGATCGCCGTGCCAACCCTGCTCGTGCGCGGCGAAGTGAGCGATATCTTGTCGCGCGGTGTGGCTGCGCGAATGGCAGAGACGATTCCGGATTGTCGACTCGTCGAAGTGGCCGGTTCCGGTCATCCGGTACCGCTCGACAAACCCGACGCCTTCGCCGCTGCGCTCGGCGGTTTCCTGTGAGCGAGGCACCGATGAGCGAAAGCGCCCCGCTGCTCGGCAATCTCTTCACGCCGGAATTCGTCGCCGATCCGTATCCGACGTATCGGATGATCCGCGAGACGAATCCCTTCCTGAAAATTCCGGGCACCG
>DASRZO010000583.1:0-2357 GCA_035686405.1 Pseudomonadales bacterium
GCGCTCGTGAGCGGACTGTGGATGAGCGCGAATCGAGGTCGGGTCGCGGTCTTCAACCGATGCGACGGAACGAGCGCACGAGGATGCACTCGATGCTCGATCTCATGCTCGACGCTTCGCGCGGCGATCGCCCATCTAGGCCTTACCTTTGGCCCGTTGGTCGTCCATCTTGCGCTGCAGCCGGCGCATGCCGTTGAGCCAGCGTTCGAGATCGCCGGTCTTCTGGCTCATCCACGTTTGCGCGATCGGGTCGGTGAGGATCAGGAAGCGTTCGGCCTCGATCGCATCGACCACCATGTCGGCGACCTCGTGCGCTTCCTTGATCGGCCCGAGCGCCGGACTCGCGCTCGACGCCGCGACGGGCCCGAGCATCGGCGTGCGCACGCCGAGCGGCGCGAGCAGCGACACCCGAATGCCTTTGTCGTGGTACGTGATCGACAGCCATTCGGCGAGGCCGACGACCGCGTGCTTCGTCACCGCGTACGTCGCGTTGCCTTGGCTCGTCAGAATCCCGGCCATCGACGCGGTGTGCAGCAGATAGCCGCTGCCGCGCTCGAGCATCTTCGGCAGCACCGCGCGAATCATGTACACGTGGCTCATCAAGTTGATTTGCCACTGCTTGTTCCACACGTCGATCGGCGTCGTCAGCGGATCGCCGCCGGTCGCGACACCGGCGTTGTTGAAGACGATGTCGATCGGGCCGACGTCGCGTTCGGTCTGCGCGACGAGCGCGTTGATCGCGGCTTCGTGCGCGATGTCGCACGGCACCGCGTGGCCGCCGATCTCGCGGGCCACGGCGCGCGCACCGTCGGCGTTGACGTCGACGACGACCACCTTCGCGCCTTTCTTGGCGAACGCTCGCGCGGTGGCGGCGCCGATGCCGCTCGCTGCGCCGGTGATGACGGCGATCCGATCGTTGAGGTTCATCGTGAGGCGACTCGTTTGCGCGGTGCGCGGTGACGGGATGATAGAAGCGCTGTGCGACCGCAGGCAATTTCTCGGGCCCGCGGCGAGCGATCCGCCGACACGCGCGCAGCCGCCGGCACGGCGACGGCAAAGCAACGCGAGAGCCGCGTGCCGTCGCCGCCGTCGATGCGCCACGGTGGCGCCGTTGGCGTCACCGTGCACGTCGGCTCGTCAATCGCTTGCCGTCGCCTTCGCGGCCGCCGTGGTCCGTGCGTCCGCCGCGCTCAGCTGCAACGGACCGAGCGTGACGACGAGTTTGTCGATCGTGCCGTCGAAGGCGAACGGTACCTGATAGTCGTGGTCGTTCACGCCGGTGCGCGTATCGACACCCACGTCGAATGTCTCGTCGGCGACGTTCAGAAACGCGATCGAGTTCGCCTGCTTGCCGGTCGCGACGACTTGACCGTCGACCGACAACACGCCGGAGCCGCCTTTGGCGATCCCCGGACCGTCGTACGTGTAGTCGAATACGATCGTGTGTTTTCCGGGCGTCAGCGGCTGCTGTGCGACCCATCGGTATTGCGCCAGGATCAGCATGTTGTAGTCGAATACCGGTTTACCTTTCAGCAGATACAACCCGAATCCGCCCCAACGACCGCCCTGAGTGACGATCATGCCGTCGCCGCCGCCTTGCGGCACTTGCACCTGAGCGGTGATGTTGTACGAGCGCCCCAGAATGTTCGGCGCATTCGCGTTCGGAATCCCGGGCATCACGCCGGAATAGGCGAACTCGGTCTGGCCGGCCGTCGCACTCGGACGCGGCGCGGTGGCGCGCGCAAACGTATCGTTGTCGAGCGGATAGACGTTGTACTTCGCCGCTTCTTGGTCGAACACCTTCTGCATCTCTTTCAGCTTGTCCGGCATCTTCGCGGCCAAGTCGTTCGCCTGCGTGAAGTCCTCGTTCAGGTTGTACAACTCCCACTTGTAGTCTTTCGGATCGGGCAACGGTGCATTCAGCACCCAGGGGCCGTGCGGCGGCGTTGTGTTCGCGAACCAGCCTTCGTGATAGATGCCGCGGTTCGCGATCATCTCGAAGTATTGGGTTTTGCGCGTCGAAGGCGCGTTCGCATTCGCCTTGTCGAACGTGTACGCCATGCTGACGCCTTCGATCGGCTGCTGCTTGATGCCGTTGACGAGTTCCGGCGCCTTGATGCCGGTCGCTTCGAGAATCGTCGGCACGATGTCGATGACGTGGTGGAACTGCGAACGGATTCCGCCCGCATCTTTGATGCCGGCCGGCCACGAGATCGCCATTCCCTGGCGGACGCCGCCGAAGTGCGACGCGATCTGCTTGGTCCACGAGAAGGGAGTGTCAAACGCCCAGGTCCATGCGACCGCCATGTGCGGGTAAGTCCGGTCGGAACCCCAGGCGTCGTAGAACTTGAGTTGCT
>DASRZO010000584.1:0-2630 GCA_035686405.1 Pseudomonadales bacterium
ATGTTGAGGCCGAGCCGCGACGAGTTCGATTCGTTCTTGCCGCCCGAATGCAGCACGGTACCGGTATATAGAAGTACGGAGCCCGCACTCATCTCGGCCTGCACCACCTGATCCGGCGTGGCCTTCTGTTCCCACGGCCACTTCTGGCTGCCGGGCACGACCCGGGTCGCGCCGTTTGCCGCGGTGAAATCGGTCAGCGCCCAGATCGTGTTGAACTGCGGCTCGATCGACAGCGGCAAGTGCGTGCCCCACGCGAGCCGGTCGCGGTGCAGCACCTGCGCGCCCTGCCCCGGATGGATATAGATGGTCTGCGTGAGGTGCAGGATGATGCGTTCGCAATACGGTTCTAGAAACTTGCGTGCCGCGCCGAGCACCGTCGGGTTCATCACGAGATCGCGGCACGTCGGCGTACGCGCGATCAACGCGCCGGTGCGCTGCGTGCGCCGCCCGGTGAAATCGTCAGCGCCGTACGGAGTGCGCTCGATGAACGGCGTGACCTCGTCGACCATGTTCTTCAGCGTTCGCGCGTCGGCGACGTCGGCGACGATGCAGGCGCCGTCGCGCTCGAGCGCGGCGAGAATCGTCTGTTGCGAGGCGGTCGGTTGCAGCGTTTGCAGGGCCATCGAACTTCTCCGGCGTAAGGCGTGGGTGGCCGGCCAACGTTGCCGCAGGGCCGCGGTGTGTGCAAGGCACGCGTGACCGCGACGAAGGATCGCTGCGCAGCGTCACGACACGCGCAGTCGGCGCGCGCGAGGGCCGCTACAGTTGCGTCACCGCCGCACGCTCGGGTGCCTCGCCGATTGACTCCCCACCGTCGCTTGGCCGAGATTGGCTCGCTCCCCGCGTCAACGGTGACGAGCTTCTTCTTCGACGAGCTTCCTCAGTGACGAGCTTCTTCGAAAAATGACCCATCCGCTCGACAATGCGATCTGGCTCGCGTTGACCGGACCCCAACGCGCCTTTGCCCGCGTCGGCGAGCGCGCCGGCCGCTATCACCCGCACATCTCGCCGATGGCGGCGGTCGCGGACGAAAGCGACGCGTCTTTCGCCGATCTCGCGGGCGTCGTGAAGCCCGGCGAAGTGATCGCGATTCCGTGCGAACGGCCGCTGCCCGAGCGCGAGTGGGAGCCGCTGACGACGGTCCAGCTCGGCCAATGGATGCAGGCAGGTCGCATCGAACCCGGCCACGAGGACGATATCGTCGAACTCGGCGAACGCGACAAGGCAGCGATGTTCGCGCTCGCGAAGCTCGCCGACCCCGGCCCGTTCGAACTCGAGACTTGGCAGCTCGGCCGCTATTTCGGCATACGAGCCGACGGGCAGTTGGTCGCGATGGCGGGCGAGCGGGTGCGCTTGCCCGGCTACATCGAAGTGAGCGCCGTCGCGACGCGCCCCGGCTACGAAGGGCGCGGCTACGCGAGCCGGCTCGTGCGCGCACTGCTCGTGCGCCAGCATGCGAACGGCGAGGTGCCGTTCCTGCACGTGCGCGTCGGCAGTCCGTCGCAGCACGCGGCGACGCGGGTGTACGAGAAACTCGGATTCAAATTGCGGCGGATGTTGCCGTTCCGCGCGGCGCGACGCCGCGCGGATTGAAATTCGCGTAACGTGACGCATTCATATGCGGCTGAACACGCGCGGTCGAACGATTGGACAGATCGAGATCGAGTTCCGAAATAGGAGACGACGAATGGCGAACACTGAAACGGCAATCCTCGCGGGCGGGTGCTTTTGGGGCATGCAGGACTTGATCCGCAAGCTCCCCGGCGTGATCTCGACCCGAGTCGGCTACAGCGGCGGCGACGTACCGAACGCGACGTATCGCCATCACGGTACGCACGCGGAGGCGATCGAGGTCGTGTTCGATCCGAGCAAGCTCACGTATCGCGATCTGCTCGAGTTCTTCTTTCAGATCCACGATCCGACGACGAAGAATCGCCAAGGCAACGACATCGGCATGTCGTATCGCTCCGGCATCTACTACGCCACCGACGAACAGCGTCGCGTCGCCGAAGACACCATCGCCGACGTCAATGCCTCCGGTTTGTGGCCGGGCCGCGTCGTCACCGAGGTGAAGCCGGTGGGTCCGTTCTGGCAAGCGGAGCCGGAGCACCAGGACTATCTCGAGCGCTTCCCCGACGGCTACACCTGCCATTTCCCGCGGCCGAACTGGAAACTGCCGCGGCGCGCGAAGGCGCAGACCGCCTAACGAGTCCGCGAAGCGGCGCGGCGTTCTGCCGCGCCTGCGCTTCGAACGTTCGGCCGGATCAGCCGCCCGTGCCGGGGCGGCGGCGCATGCGCAGCGCGCCTTCCTTCGCGTGGCTCATGTCGAGCAGCTGCTCCTTCTTCGCGAGCAGATCCTCGTACGTCAGGTTCGGGTTGGTGAACGCGACGTCGTCGTTCGTGAAGATCGCCGAGCACGAGAAGCGGCCGTTGCCGGCGTGGATCACCTTGCCGTTCGGCGCGTCTTCGGCGCACATCAACAGCACCGCCGGCGTGACGAGTTTCGGGTGGCGCATCGGGTCCGGGTTGTCGGGGTTCACCGTCATGCCGGGGATCGTGCCGATGAGGCGCGTCTCCGCGGCCGGCGCGAGCACGTTCACGCGCACGTTCTTCGGCGCACCTTCCTTCTC
>DASRZO010000585.1:0-4630 GCA_035686405.1 Pseudomonadales bacterium
GTGGTTCGAGCCCACCCGTAGCTACCATCTTCTCGTTGGAAATTGCTCGTCAGAATTCGTCGGCCGCGGCCTGCGCCAGCGTCTTCGCTACGACCTTCGCGTGATCGAGATCGAACCCGTCGACGCGTACTTCGAACACCGACCGGTTCTTTTTCACCATCAAATGGCATCCGTCGCGATCCTTCCCGGCGAAGTAGACGTAGTACGCGGCGTCGCCGACTCCGGTCACCGGCTGTACCGCCATGCCCGGAAGTGACAGCGCTTTGCCGGAATAAAACTGATCGACCGGCGACTCGGCACCGCGCGTGCGAGTGATCGACAGCGTGACGATCTTGTCTGCGCCCGACCATTTGCACGCAGGCGACGACAGCGACGGCGTGCCGGTGCCGACTGCAACGCCGAAGGCAGCGGAAATCTGTTGCTGTGTGAGCAGCGAACAAACATCGGGTTCGGTCGCGGCTGCGTCCGTGCACCATAGGCAGACGTACGCGGCCATCGCCAATGCAATCGAGCGCATTGCCGTCTCCTCGACAAAATCGACGCCGACAATACGCGATCCCATCGATCGCATGCATCATGGTTGAGCGCTGTTGCCGCTGGCCTGTTCTGCACGCGGACGCGGCGTGTCCGACTCTCGGGCGAATCCGATACCGGCGACGCGCGGTGGCAGCATAGACTGGTGTCCAAGGTGGACTGCAGGTAACAGGCCCGCCGCTACATGAGCGCTGGGCGCATGCGTTGTGCGAGTCGGAGGGCCGCGCTGGAATCGATGGCTGTATCGATCCTCGTCTCGATGGCGCTGGCAGCCTATGGATGCGCGGCGTGTGCAGACCGCCCCTCGAATCGCTCGGTGGATCTCGCGAGCGCGGGCGGCTGTCACGCTCGAGTGATCATGACGTTCACTCAGAGTTTCGAGGGAACCCCGCCCGAGAGCTTCGTGGCTGAGATTGCGCGTGCGGCAAACGTCGCGCTCGCATTCGTGCGCGCGGCAGGACCCGGGTTGTACGTCTACCAACTCGACTCCGGCGCGACCGATGAGAATTGCGAGGCGTCGTTGGCGCGACTGCGCGGCGACGGGCGCGTCCGTTCCGTGGATTTGGATGCGCGGCGCCGCGCGCTGCAGCAAGGCTCTGCTGCGCCCCGGCCCGCGCCGTTGCTCGATCACTCACCCGTTCTCGAGGTTCGCGATGCGTAGCTTGATCACCGCGACGTTCGTCGGCGCGTTGCTCGGTGTCACCCCCTGTTTCGGCGGCTCCGCTGCGCCTGCGACGGTAGCGGAGGCCGGTGGTGCCACCGAACTCAATCTCGTTCACCACAGACCGGCGGCGGCGCCGCTGAACGCGACCGACGAGCACCAGCTCATCGTCAAGTTTCGCGATCGCGCGACGGCGCAGACGCAAACGGGGCGGGTCGAGGCGCTCGCGGCCCGCCGCGGATTCGAACTCGACGGACAACGGTCCGTCACCGCGCGCATGCAGGTCTTGCAGATGCGTTCGGCCGCAGGCGAGACAGTGGAGCAAATGCTCGCACGACTGCGGGCGGACCCCGACGTCGAATACGCCGTGGTCGATCAACGTCGCTACGTGCAGGCGTTGACTCCGAACGATCCGCTCTACAGCGGGCAGTGGTTTCTGCAGGCGGTCAGCGCGGCGGCGCCGGCGGCGATCGACGCGACCAATGCGTGGAGCACGACGACCGGTAGCAGCAGCGTCGTCATCGCGGACATCGATACGGGGGTGCGTCCGGACCACCCGGACCTCACGAGCAAGTTGGTGCCCGGCTACTGCTTCATCTCGGATACGTTCGAGGCCAACAACGCGACCTGCCCGGGGCCCGACGAGTCCGATCCGGGCGATTGGGTCACGAGCAGCGACATCTCGAATCATCCCAACGAGTGTGGCGGTGGATCGCCCGGCTACAGTTCGTGGCACGGCACGCGGGTTGCCGGAATTCTCGGCGCGGCGAGCAACAACGCGGTCGGTGTCGCCGGCGTCTCGTGGGATGCGCAGGTCCTCCCCGTGCGCGCACTGGGCAAATGCGGCGGCACCGACTCCGACATCATCACGGCGATGCTGTGGGCCGCGGGCATTCAGGTCACGGTCAATCACCAGAACCTCGTGAACCCCAATCCGGCGCGCATCATCAACCTCAGCCTCGGCGGCAGCGGCGCGTGCCCCGCGAGCTATCAAGACGCGATCAACCAGATCCTCGCGAAAGGCGTGGTCGTCGTCGCGTCCGCCGGCAACGAGACGGGCGCCGTCGATGTGCCGGCCAACTGCCCGGGCGTCATCGCCGTCGGCGGATTGCGCGAAGACGGCACCAAGGTCGGCTACAGCAGCTTCGGTCCCGAGGTCACGGTCTCTGCGCCCGCCGGCAACTGCGTCAACAGCGGTTCGCAAGACCCGTGCCTCTACACGGTCAGCACGACGACCAATCTCGGCGTTGCTGGCCCGGATGCGAACGACTACACCGGCCAGTACTACTGCTACCCGGACGCCACGGGCGGCCCCACATCCGGCAGCGGCAGCTACCCGAACTGCACCATCGGGGCGGGCCAGTACCGCACGTACAACGTCGGTACGAGCTTCTCGGCGCCGCAGGTTGCCGGCATCGCTGCTTTGATGACGTCGGTCAACGCCAATCTGAGTCCGAGCCAAGTTGCAGCGCGGATCAAAGCCGGGGCGACCGCGTTCCCGCAAATGTCGATCGACACGTCGCCGCAGCCGCCGGCGTGTCCGAGCATCAACGCGAACGGCCAGTGCATCTGCACCAACGACAGCCAGACGTGCGGCGCCGGAATGGCGAACGCGGCGGTCGCGGTCGACCAAGCGTTGCGGCCGATCGCTGCGATTGCGCTGCCGTCGGCATCGTTTGCCGCGGGCGCCAACGTTGCGGTGCAGGGCGGCGGCAGCGCCGCGTCGAGTGGTGCCGTCATCAGCAGCCACGCCTGGACCAACGTCGGCAGCCTCGCGCTCGCGATCGCGAATGCCGACATGGCGAACGCGACCGTGACGTCGCCTGCGTGCGGCGTCGGCACGGTCGAGTTGACCGTCACCGACGATGCCGATCGGCAGGACACGGCCGACGTCGTGATCACACCGACCTCCGCCTCCACGACCGCTCCGTCGACCGCCGGGCCGACGAACCCCGCGCCCGCGACGCCCGCCGTGATCGTGGCCGTCTGCCCGACGACCGCAACATTTCAGGCGGGGTCGCCGGCCCAGACCTTCAACGCTTACCTCGCGAATACTGCGAACACGAACGTCACGTGGAAGGTCAACGGCGTCGTCGGCGGCAACGCGAACGTCGGGACCGTTTCGGCGTCGGGTCAGTACACGCCGCCGGCGAACGTCGGCAAGTCGACGAACGTCAACCTCACTGCCGTGTCGGTCGCCGATACGACGGTGAGCTCCACTGCGCGCGTGACCATCACGCCGATACCCGGTCAGTCGTCGGGCGGCGGCGGGGGCGGCGGCGGTGCGGCGGACGGGTTCACGCTGATCGTGATCGGCCTGCTCGCAGCGCTGACGACGGCGCGAAGGCTTGGCGATCGGCGCAGATCTCTCGACCGACTCTGACGTTCGTCGAAAATCGCATCCGCGGCAGCGCCGTGACGCGACTTCGTACGCTCGTTGGCGCGGGAGGTTTCTACTCGTCGAATCCGACGAACACGGCGGCTTCGTCGACCGCCTTGCGTTTCGACACGACCGCGTTCGCCGGAAACGAATCGTCCGGAAAACCCATCGCGACGCAGATCATGATCACCTGATCGTCCGGGATGCCGGCGCATGCGCGCACGACCGGCGATTGCATGATGCCTTGGCTGTTCACCACGCAGCCCAAACCGCGCGACCATGCGGCGTTGACGAGCGCGTTCGTGACCGCACCGCAGTCGAACGGGCCGATGTCGCCGCCGTGAATCGAGCGGTCGTACGTGACGACCACCGACACCGGCGCGTCGAACTGGCGGAAACCGCGCAGTACCCAATCCTGGCGCCCGGCTTTGTCGTCCCACCCGATGCCCATCGCTTCGAAGAGCTGCGCCGCGATCTCCTTTTGCCGTTCGCGGTGCACGCCTTTGTAGCCGCCGTGGCCGCGGATTTCGCGCGAGTCGGGAACCCCGGCGAGGTTGCGCTCGGTGTTACCTTTGCGGATGCGATCGAGCGGCTCGCCGGTGACGACGTAGAAATGCCACGGCTGTGTGTTGAGCGACGACGGCGCGCGGATCGCCATCTCGATCACTTCTTTGATCAGCGCCTTCGGCACCGGATCGGTCTTGTAGCCGCGAATGCTGCGTCGCCCCAGCACCACCTCGTCGTATCGCACTGCACGTCCACCATTGAAAAAATCAGCGGTGGATTCCAACAGCGCGCGGCGAGTCGTGCAACTCGCAGTTGCGGGTCGAACGGCGACAACGGCTGCGCCGTGAGGGGGCCGCGGGAGCGATGCAGTGGAAACGACCCGCTGAAACGGCGCGGGAAAAGAGATGCGGGAAAAGCGATGCGGGGAAACGACGCGGGAAAGACGATGCGGGGAAACGATGCGGGAACAGGAAGCGGGGGCCCGGTCTTCCGGGCTAGGGCGATATCGATGGCGCGAGAATCGGCGCGAGGGTCGTGCGTTGACCGTC
>DASRZO010000586.1:0-4772 GCA_035686405.1 Pseudomonadales bacterium
GCCGAATTCGCGGTGGGCCAGTACCATCGCCCGTGAGGACACGTTGCCGCTGTTTTCATCGCTATCTCCTGACTTCGTTCCCTGCTCGCTTCTTCTCTCGTCGTTCGGTGTCTGTTTGCTTCGTCTGCTCTCGCGATCGCACTGTTTGGTTCGGTGTTGCTCTCTATTGCGCTTCTCTCTTCGGCATTTCTCCTTTTTTGGCCTGTAGACACTGTCAAGGTGGGTAGTTTCGTAACAGCACTAGACATTGTCAAGCCGCTTGACAATGTCTAGCGCCCCCTCGACGATGCGCGACCCATGACCGCCCCCGACCTCAGCCGCATCGTCTTGGATGCGAGCCTCGATCTGATCAAAGAGCGTGGACTCGGTGCGCTCAGCATGCGCGAAGTCGCGCGTCGCGCCGGCGTCAGCCATCAAGCGCCGTATCACCATTTTCACGATCGCGAGGGCATCCTCGCGGCGATCGCCAAGGAAGGCTTCGAGCGCCTGCACGCTGCGATGCGTCGAGCCGCCGAGGCACGGACCGACCCGGTCGAACGTCTAAACGCGATCGGCGAGGCGTACGTCACCTTCGCCGCGCACCATCCGGCGCACTTCAAGATCATGTTCCGGTCGGAACTCGTCGCCACCGAACAGCACGAGCATCTGCACGCGCAAGCCGACGCCGCGTTCGAGTTCGTGACATCGGTCGTGCGCGCCGCCGTCGAGAGCAGCGGTGCGATCGCGGTGGACGACCCGATGCCGTACGTGATCGCCGCGTGGTCGATGGTGCACGGCGCATCGACGCTGCTGCTCGAAGGCAAGCTCGATCACCACTTCGGCGCGAGTGCGACGAAACGCCTACACGGCGCGCTCGCCGCGATCCGGACGTACGGCGAGCTGCTGCGGCGCGAGCCGCCGCGCTAATCCTGGACCGAGCGCACCCCAATCGCCCGTTTCTGCCGATCCGCGAACACTCCCTTCAGCGGCGCAGCACGCACTTCGCATACAGGTCGCCGAACGCGCCGCGCGGATCGTAGCGCGCCTTCAGCTCGCGATACGCGTCGCGATCGAAGATGCGCCAGAACTCGTCCTGCGTGTAATACGAGTCCGAGTACAGCGATTTCAGTCCGCCGAGTTCACGCACCTTCGCTTCGATCAGCCGGTTGCGATGACCGCGCGGGTGGACCGCGCGCTCGGACACGACGTCCCAAAAACCGAAGTTCACGTACAGCCGGCCGGGCTCGAGCGGATACAGCGTGAACGCCGGCGCCGACGCCGGCGCACGGATCGGGCACAACCAGATCGGCAGGATACCGATCTCGCGATGCAGGAAGTCGAGGAACTCGGGCGCGCGTTCGAGCGGAATGTCGACGTCCTGGATCACCGACTCCGAATGCAGACCGCGCACGCGGTCGAGTGCATCCGTCAGTCCGACGCGGCTGTTCCAGCGCATGATGCGTTGGTACGTGACGGAATTGAGCCGCTCGCGGCCGAGCAACCGGCGCACGAGCGGATGCTGCGCCCCGACGTTCTTCGAACACCAGAACCAGTCGGTGTCCCAGCGCCACACATAGTCGCGCGTCGTCAGCCAGTCGTGTTCGCGCTCGCGGATCGACCGGTAGTAGATGCGCTCGTACGTGTAATCGCTGGTCCGCGGCGCGGCGGCGGCGAAGCGTCCGGTCGTCAGATACAGCTCGTCCGGCGCGAACGCCGTGCCGTCGAGGAAGTCGACCGTCGGATCGTCGCAGCGCTGCGCCAGCGCCGCGAAGCACGTCGGCGCAGCGGCGAAGTGCTCGTGCGTCAACGCGACGAACGGCTGCGTCGGTACGAGGTGCGCCGTGACCGTCAGCGCGTAACCGAGCGTGCCGTACGAATTCGGAAAGCCGAAGAACAACTCGCGGTGTTCGTTGTCCGGTGTCGCGGTGACGATGCGGCCGTCGCCGGTCACGATCTCCAGCGCAGCGACCGTGTCATGGACGAGTCCGTAGCGGAACGACGACGCCTCGATGCCGACGCCGGCCACCGCACCGCCGAGCGTAATCGACTTCAACTGCGGCACCACCGCCGGCATGAGTCCATGCGCGAGCGTCGCATCCGCCAACGCGACATAAGGGATCATGCCTTCGGCGACGACGAGGCGCGCGTCCGGGTCGATCCGCACGACCTCGTCGAAAGGGTGGAGATCGATCGTCGGGCGCGGCCGCTGCGCGCGGTTGCGAAACAGATTCGACGTCGATTTCTCGAGCCCGATCGACGCGTGGTCGCGCACCGACGCGTCGGCGAGCTGCGCCTCGAGACGCCGGCGTTTGTCGTCGTGGCCGGTCACGCCGAGTTGCGATACAGGAAGCCGCGGTCCATCGGATAGTCGTCGCGCACCGCCCCCTTCGAGACCGTCACCTGGAACAGATTGAGGTCCGGATTCTTCACCCGAAATGCCTCGGCACACGAACACAGATACGCCCGCCACGTGCGCCGGAAGCGCTCGTCGAAGCGCTGCGGATCGGCCGCGCGGATCGTCGCCCAGTTCGCTTCGAACCGTTCGAACCAGGCGTCGAGCGTGCGCGCGTAGTGTCGGCGCAGATTCTCGACGTCGAGCACCTCGAGGCCGGAACGCTCCATGCAGTCGATCGCGTGCGCGAGGCTCGGAATCCAGCCGCCCGGAAAGACGTGCTGGCGGATGAAGAACTCCGTGTCGCGGCGGCCGACGTGACCGATGAAGTGAATCACGCCGAGCCCACCCGGCTTCAGCGCGTCGGCGTGCGCGCGGACGACCTGCGGCAGCTGATCACGCCCGGCGTGTTCGAGCGTGCCGATCGACAGTAGCTTGTCGTATCGGCCCGGCATTTCGCGAAAGTCGCACTCGACGACACGGATCGACGCATCGAGACCGCGGCGCGCGATCTCCGCGCGCGTCTCGACGACTTGTTCGGTGGTCGGGTTGATGCCCGTACCGAGCGCGCCATAGTGATCCCACGCGTGAAACAGCAACCCACCCCAGCCGCTGCCGACGTCGACGAACGTCTCGCCGCGGGCGAGCTGCACTTTGCGGCAGACGTGATCCATCTTGTTGCGCTGCGCGTCCTCGAGTGTCTTCGCACCGTCGGACCAATAGGCGCACGTGTACATCATGCCGACCCGATCGAGCCACGGCCGGTAGAACGCCTGACCGAGCCCGTAGTGGAAGCGCGCATTGGCCTTCGCTTGTTCGAGCGATCGGTTCGAGAAGCGCACCTCGTGCCACTGGTTGCGCAGCCACACGAGCGGGTTGAGCGAGCGGTCGTACCCGCTGTCGAAGCCGGCGCGGAAGGCGAGCGCGAGATCGCCGTCGATGTCGACGTCGCCGACGAAATACGATTCCAACAAGCCGATGTAGCCGAACAGCGCCAGTCGGCGCTCGGCACGCGGCGTACGGAAGGTGATCGTGAACGCCGGTACGGCGTCGCTGCTCGCAAACGTCGCACCGGACGCGCGGACGACCCGAAACGGCACGACGGTTCGCGCCATGATCGTCGCGAACTTGCGTGCGACGGTCGCCCCGCGCACCGCAGGCGCAGCCGAACCGTTCTCGTTCACGACGTTCCGGCCGCGATCGCTCATAAACTGCCTTTCGGTAGACCGACTTCGGCATGACGCCGCACCTGGGCGCATTGTGCACGCTTACCGATGGCAGCGCTCGACCGCCGGTCCGTCAGCCAACGCGCTCACGCGGGCGCGCGGCGGCGCGATCATGCGAAGCGCTTCAACTCCCGCCGCGCGACGACCATCTTGTGCACCTCATCCGGGCCGTCGGCGATCCGCAGCGCGCGGCCGTGGCGCCACATCGACGCGATCGGCGTGTCGTCGGAAACGCCGAGCGCGCCGAGACACTGAATCGCGCGGTCGAGCACCGTCATCATCATGTTCGGTACGACGACCTTGACCATCGAGAGTTCCGTGCGCGCCTTGCTCTTGCCGACCGCGTCCATCTTCCACGCGGCGTATTGCGTCAACAGACGCGCCTGATCGATCTCCATGCGGGACGTCGCGATCCAGTCCTGCACGATCTGTTTCTCGGCGAGCGTGACGCCCCCCACCGTACGCTCGTTGGCGTGTCGGCACATGATCTCGAATGCGCGCTCCGCCGTGCCGATCGCGCGCATGCAGTGGTGGATGCGCCCGGGTCCCAGCCGCGCCTGCGCGATCATGAAACCGCCGTTCAGCGGACCGAGCAGGTTCTCCGCCGGCACGCGGCAGTTGTGGTACTGGATCTCGCAGTGGCCGCCGCCACCCGCGTGGCCCATCACCGAGACGGGCCGCACGATGTTGAAGCCCGGCGCGTTCGTCGGAACGATGATCATCGACGCACGCTCGTGCGGCGCACCGTGCGGGTTCGTCACCACCATCGCGATCGCGAACTTCGCGCCGATCGCGCCGCTCGAGAACCACTTGTGGCCGTTGATGACCCACTCGTCGCCGTGGCGCACGGCGGCAGTACGCAGCCCCGTCGGATCCGCACCCGACACGTCGGGCTCGGTCATCGAGAAGCACGAGCGGATGTCGCCCTCGAGCAGCGGCTTCAGCCACTTCTCCTTCTGCGCGGCGGTACCGAATTCGGCGAGGATCTCGATGTTGCCGGTGTCCGGCGCCTGGCAGTTGAACACGCGCGACGCGATCTGGCTGCGGCCCATGTGCTCGCACAGCACCGAGTAGTCGTGGTTCGACACGCCGGGACCCCAGTCGGGATCGGGCAGGAACAGGTTCCACAGCCCCAACGACTTCGCTTCGGCGCGCAGCTTCTGCATGATCGGCGG
>DASRZO010000587.1:0-2894 GCA_035686405.1 Pseudomonadales bacterium
CCATCGCCAGCCGGTCGAGCATCCGCTTCAGCGCGAAGTGCTTGTAGCTCACGAGCGCGAGTTGGCGCACTTCGTCGAAATCGACGTCGTCTTCGACGTCGAGCTCGATCCAGCCGTTGTGGCCCATGTAGGCCGGGATGCGGTAGCGCTTCTCGAACGTCAGCATCGCCTGCATGTCGTGGCCGACCCAGAACTGCAGCGTCAGCCGGCGGTTGTAGCGGTGTACGCCGGCGAACGTTTTCTTGCCGGCGCGCCATACCGGCCAGCCGAACGCCGTGTCTTCGCTCGCCTCCGGCAGCGACAGACAGAATTCGCGCAACTGCGGCACCACCGCTTTCGCGCGCTTCGACGACAGCGGGTCGAGCAGGTCCGGATCGATCGACTGCGTCGGCGGTTTGATGACGATCGCCGGCGGCAGATCGAGCGTCAGCTTCTTCGGCGCGACGGCTAGATACGCCTCGCGCACGTGATGCGCGACGCGTTTCCAATCGAGGCCTTTGTTCAGATGCACGCCGAGCCAGCCGCGCGTGCCCACGTACGGCGGCACGAAGAAATGGTCGGGCTCCGCTTCGACGTAGTGCAGTTGTGTGCCCGGCGGCGCCGGCAGCCAAAGCGCGACGCGGCCGTCGCCGTGATGATTGACGACGAACGACGCGAACGCCTTGCCGCGCACGTGGAAATCCGGCGAGCCGTGCGACATGCGCTCCGCCGCCTCCGGAAACGACAAACAGATTTCGCGAACCGCCGCCGCGATGTCTTTGGCCATGATCTTCGACTTGCGCTGCTGCCCCGGTGCATCAAAACACACCGGTCGCGAACCGCCAAAGCGAGCGCGCAACCGACTCGGCGCCCGGTGCAGAAAACGAATCGCAAAGGCGCACCGCGACAGCGAACCGCGAAGGCGCGCACACATTGGGCCGCGCGTGTGTGACGGCGGTACGGCGAGGGGCTATCGTCGATACATCGTCGTCGCGGTGCTTCGATGGACAATCTCGAGAAGATCGCCTACGTGCTGCTCGGCCTCGTCTGCACGCTGTACGTCGGCGTGATGCTCGTCGGCATGATCGCCGCGTTTCCGTGGGGCATCGTCGGGTTGATCGCGGTCGCCGGTATCGGCTTGTTGCTGATCAAGGCGATCCGCGAGCGCGTCGCGAACGCGGAGGACGACTACTATTCGAAGAACGTCGATCAGTGATGCTGCGATGTTGATGACGACCCAAGACCGTTTCGAGGACCGCCCCATCGTGAAGACGCTGGGGCTGGTGCGCGGCAACACGATCCGCTCGCGTCACGTCGGCAAGGACATTCTCGCCGGGCTGCGCTCGCTGATCGGCGGCGAGATCACCGAGTACACGAAGATGCTCGCCGAAGCGCGCGAGCAATCGCTCGACCGGATGACCGCCGAGGCGAAACGCCTCGGCGCCGACGCGATCGTCGCCGTCCGTTTCGTCACCGCGCCGGTGATGCAGGGTGCGGCCGAACTGCTCGCCTACGGAACGGCGGTCAAGCTCGGGCCGCCGCAGGTCCGCGGCTGAGCCCGAGCGGCAGCGAACTGCGCCGCACCCACCCGATGACCATTCGACGCCTGATCGTCGCCGGTCCCGTCGCCGCGGTGACCGACGACGCGGGAATTCCGCATTGATCGCGTCCGCGTCCTGTAGGACCATGCGCGACTTGCGTTTTCCGTCCTTCGACCGTTTGCAGGAGAACCCACCCGCCAATGTCCGATAAACCGATCGCGGTCGCCGAATACTTCGACGAAGCCACGTTTGCCCGCATCAAAGCGTTCGCCGACACCCACGAGACGCCCTTCCTCGTCGTCGACACCGCGACCATCGACCGCCAGTACGACGATCTGACCAAGCACTTCCCGTACGCGCGCATCTACTACGCCGTCAAAGCCAACCCTGCGCCGCAGATCCTGTCGCTGTTGCGCGACAAGGGCGCGTGCTTCGACATCGCGTCGATTTTCGAACTCGACAAAGTGCTCGCCCTCGGCGTGTCGCCGGACCGTGTCAGCTTCGGCAACACGATCAAGAAAGCGAAGGACATCCGCACCTTTTATCAAAAGGGCGTGCGCATGTTCGCGACCGACTCCGAGTCGGACCTGCGCAACATCGCAAAAGCGGCGCCCGGCTCGAAGGTCTATGCGCGCATCCTGACCGAAGGCTCGATGACGGCCGATTGGCCGCTATCGCGCAAATTCGGCTGCGAAGCCGACATGGCGATGGACCTGTTGATCCTCGCGCGCGACCTCGGGCTCGAACCGTACGGCGTGTCGTTCCACGTCGGCTCGCAGCAGCGCGAGATCGGCGCGTGGGACGCGGCGCTCGGCAAGGTGAAGGTCATCTTCGACCGGCTGCGCGAGGAAGACGGCATCAAGCTGAAGATGATCAACATGGGCGGCGGCTTTCCGGCCAACTACATGCAGCGCACCAACGATCTCGAGACGTACGCGGCCGAGATCACGCGCTTCCTGAAGGAAGACTTCTACGACGAGTTGCCGGAGATCGTGCTCGAACCGGGGCGCTCGCTCGTCTCAAACGCGGGCGTCCTCGTCAGCGAAGTCGTGCTGATCTCGCGCAAATCGCGCACCGCGCTGCACCGTTGGGTATACACCGACGTCGGCAAATTCTCGGGACTGATCGAGACGCTCGACGAATCGATCAAATACCCGATACACACCGAGAAGAACGGCGAACTCGAGAATGCGATCATCGCCGGACCGACCTGCGACTCGGCCGACATCATGTACGAGAACTACAAGTACGGGTTGCCGCTGAATCTCGCGACGGGCGACCGCTTGTATTGGCTGTCGACCGGCGCGTACACGACGACGTACAGCTCGGTGGAATTCAACGGCTTTCCGCCGCTGAAGGACTACTACATCTAGA
>DASRZO010000588.1:0-3400 GCA_035686405.1 Pseudomonadales bacterium
ATCGACGGCAAGCCGAAGCGCGGCGCCGCGCTCCAACGGCTGCGCAATGTCGCGCATCATCCCGGCGTCAGCCTCGTGATCGATCGCTACGAAGCGGATTGGCGGCGCTTGTGGTGGGTGCGGATCGACGCCACTGCACGCGCGGTGACGAGCGCCGACGTGTCGGCGGAAACGTGGCAGCGCGTCGTCGCCGCGCTGCGCGGCAAGTACCGGCAATACGCAACAGTGCCGCTCTTCGACGGCGTGCCGACGCTGTTGCGTATGACGCCGCATCGACACGTCGCGTGGTCGGCGCAGCCGCTCGATTGGAGGGCGCTCGATTGGCGGGCGCTCGACTAGAAGGCGCTCGACTGGACGAGACTCGACTGGACGGAACTCGATTGGACGGAACTCGACTGGACGGGACTCGACTGGAAGTACCGCGAGTCATGGAACGCAGGCTCGCAGGCCCGCGACTCGTAACCGGAATCGGAGAGCTCGACTCGGAGAAGCCCATATGACGCTCGACGCGACGTTTTGTTACACGCGCCTGAAAGCGCACGACCGCAACTACCAGCCGGTGCTCGATGACGTGCGATCGGTCGCGTTGCCGGCGCTCGCACCGACCGGCATCACGCGCTGGGGCGCGTGGTCCGGACTCTTCGGCATCGGCTCGAACGAAATCGTGCTGATGACCGCGTCGGCGGCGGCGGTCGATCACGCAGGGATCCTGAACGCACGACTCGCGACCGCCCCGGGCGCGATCGTCGAGCAGCACGTGTTGCGGCCGACGGTACGTCCGCACGACGTCGCGCCGCTGGCGCGGCCGGGCTTGTACGTGTTTCGCTTCTTCGACGTACGCCACGCCGACGTCGACGAAATCGCGCGACTGTCGTTCGACGCGTGGACGACGTTCGAGACGAACGTTGCCTACCGGGCCGAGCCGCAAGGGCTCTTCTGCCAACGGGACACGCGCGCGCCGACCGGCGTGATGCTGCTCTGCACGTGGTACGACGGACTCGAATCGTGGCAGGCGTCGCGCACGCCGGCACCGGCCGCGACCGAGAATTTCCGCCGCCGGCACGCGCTGACGTCCGGCACGATCGCGTATGCGACGCGGTTGATCGAGTGGAACGAGGCGCCCGGCGCTCGCATTTCGTGACGGCGTTCATCTTTGACGCGCGCGCGTGTGCGGGTGCCGCGGGCCGCGAGTAACCTCCTGCAGAACGACACATACGTCGGATTGCTCGAGCCGTGGACACGGACGCCACGCACGCTACCGAGTCATCAGGAGTTTGATCGTGTCCGCCGTCGATACCGATGCCGATCTGTTGCTCGATCTGAATCGCGCGCTGCGCAATCCGCTGATGGCACTCGAGACCGGTGCCAGTCGCGAACGCCGCATCGCCGAGAGCGAACGGCTGCTGAAGTCGGTCGCGAAGCAACTCGCGCAACGCGCCGGCGACTCGGCCGACGACCGCCGCAGCCGCGAAGTGATTCGGGTGCGGGTCTACAACACGTTGGCGCCGATCCTGCTCGAAATGCGTACCGCTCACGAAGGCACGATGTCGCTCGCGCGGCGCGTGGTGTTCGCGAGCGTCGGGTTGTGCCTCGTCGTCGGCCTGTTGATCGCCGCGTTCCGCTGAACGTCGGTCGGCAATCCGCGCCGCTCGGCACAGAGTGACGCCGGAATGACGTTGCCGACGATGTCGGTTCGAGCCGCGACCCGCGCCGAGCGCGCTTCCGTCCCGAATGTCTCCGCACCGACGCGGCATCGCCGCCGAATTGGTATCCGGCGGAGGAACGTGATAAAAAGCCGCCCGCTCGCAGGTTCCTAGCCCTCGCAACGCCCGGCGAGCCTCGCTGCTTCGCAACATTCTCGACGGAACGCTCGTACGTGATCTCCACTGCAAACCTGACGATTCAATTCGGCGCGAAGCCTTTGTTCGAAAACGTCTCCGTCAAATTCGGCGGCGGCAATCGCTACGGCCTGATCGGCGCCAACGGCTCCGGTAAGTCGACGCTGATGAAGATCCTCGGCGGCGAACTCGCGTCGACGTCCGGCAACGTCTCGGTCGAGCCGAACGCGCGGCTCGGCAAATTGCGGCAGGATCAATTCGCGTACGAGGAGCGGCGCGTGCTCGACGTCGTGATCATGGGTCACGCCCGGCTGTGGGAAGTCATGCAGGAGCGCGAGCGGATCTATTCGCAGCCCGAGATGAGCGAAGAGGACGGTATGAAGGTCGCCGACCTCGAAACGGAATTCGCCGAGCTCGACGGCTACACGGCCGAAGCGCGCGCCGGCGAGCTCTTGCTCGGCGTCGGCATCGCGCTCGAACGGCACGAAGGCCCGATGTCCGAAGTCGCGCCGGGGTGGAAGCTGCGCGTGCTGCTCGCGCAGGCGCTGTTCGGCGACCCGGACGTGCTGTTGCTCGACGAACCGACGAACAACCTCGACATCAACGCGATCCGTTGGCTCGAAGGCGCCCTCAACGAACGCAACTCGACGATGGTGATCATCTCGCACGATCGCCACTTCCTGAACGCGGTGTGCACGCATATCGCCGATCTCGACTACGGCGAGCTGCGCGTCTATCCGGGCAACTACGACGACTACATGATCGCGTCGACGCAGGCGCGCGAACGCATGGCCGCGAGCAACGCGAAGAAGAAAGCACAAATCGCCGATCTGCAGGCGTTCGTCAGCCGCTTCTCCGCGAACGCGTCGAAGGCGCGGCAAGCGACATCGCGCGCTCGTCAGATCGAGAAGATCGAACTCGACGAGATCAAGCCGAGCAGCCGCGTCAGTCCGTTCATCCGCTTCGATCAGGACAAGAAGCTGTATCGGAACGCGCTCGAAATCGAAGGCCTGTCGAAAGGCTATGGCGCGCCGCTCATCGCGAAACTCGATTTGCTGGTCGAGGTCGGCGAACGCATCGCGATCATCGGCCCGAACGGCATCGGCAAGACGACCTTGCTGAAGTGCTTGGTGGGTCAGCTCGAACCGGACGCGGGCCGGGTCAAATGGTCGGCCAACGTCGAACTCGGCTACGTCGCGCAAGATCGTACCGACGACTTCGCGGACGATGTGAACCTGTTCGAATGGATGCGGCAGTGGAAGCAGAAGTCCGACGACGAACAGACACTACGCGCAACGCTCGGCCGGATGCTGTTCTCGAAGGAAGACAGCGCGAAGTCGGTCAAAGTGATCTCCGGCGGCGAAGAAGGGCGGATGCTGTTCGGCAAGCTGGCACTGCGCAAACCGAACGTCATCGTGATGGACGAACCGACGAACCACCTCGACATGGAGTCGATCGAGGCGTTGAACCTGGCGCTGGAGAACTATCCCGGCACGCTGATTTTCGTCAGCCACGATCGCGAGTTCGTGTCGTCGCTCGCCACGCGCGTCATCGACATGCGG
>DASRZO010000589.1:0-8333 GCA_035686405.1 Pseudomonadales bacterium
TGATGATCACGAGGATGATGAAGACGACGAGACCGACGACGTAGTTGCCGCCGACGACCACTTCGCCGAACGCTTGGATCACTTTCCCCGCCGCATCGCCGCCGTGATGGCCTTCGAGCAGCACGACGCGCGTCGAAGCGACGTTCAGCGCGAGGCGCAGCAGCGTCGACACCAGCAGAATCGTCGGGAACGCGGCGAAGTCGAGCGGGCGCATCGAATACACGCTGACGAGCAATACGACCAACGACAGCGCGATGTTGAACGTGAACGACACGTCGAGCAGGAACGGCGGTACCGGCAGCGTCATCATCGCGAGCAGCACGAGCAGCAGCACCGGAATGCCGATGTTGCCTTGTGCGAGCGAGCGCAAGCCGCGCGATGCGGCGACGACGGTAGCCATCAACGATCTCTCCGGTATTCGTCGGGGATCGCGAGGTCACCCAACGGGCGCGGCGCCGGTCCCGCGCCGCGCCGGTACTGTTTCAGCTGGTAGACGAACGCGAGGATTTGCGCGATCGCGACGTACAGCGGCGCCGGCACTTCGTCGCCGATGTCGGTCGAGTGATAGATCGCGCGCGTCAGCGCCGGCGCCGCGACGATCGGCACGCGGCTCGCGGTGGCGAGCTCGCGAATCTTGAACGCGATCAGATCGGCGCCCTTCGCGAGCACCTTCGGCGCGTTCATCTTCGCCGGCACGTATTGCAGCGCGACCGAATAGTGTTCCGGGTTCGTGATGACGACGTCGGCCTTCGGAACGTCGGTGAGCATGCGTCGCCGCGCGATTTCCTGTTGCAGGCGCCGGATGCGGCTCTTCACCTCCGGCCGCCCCTCCGAATCCTTCATTTCGTCGCGCACTTCCTGCCGCGTCATCTTCAACTTGTTGTTGAAGTCGACCAACTGCACCGGCACGTCGATCGCCGCGATCACGATCAGCGAACACGACAGCGCGATGAACGTGTGCGCAACGAGCTCGAGCGAGTCGACGATCGCTTCGGGCAGCGGGATCAGGCCGAGCCGCAGCAGATCGCGCGACCACAGATGCAGCGTCGCGACGGCGACGCCGGCGACGATCGTGAACTTCGCCACCGCTTTCGCGAGCTCGATCAGCGACTTCATCGAGAACATGCGCTGCAGGCCGCTGAGCGGATTCATGCGGCTCGCGTTGAACGCGATGGCCTTCGACGAAAACACGAAACCGCCCATCGCGCCCGAACCGACCACGGCCGCGACGAACACGACGATCAAGAGCGGCAGCGCCGCGTGCAATGCCGCGGTCGTCGCGAGGTCGAGCGCGGCGGTCATCTGGCCGTCCGGGTGCACCGCCAGCGCGGCGACATCCGACATCAGCGTCGAGAACTGCCGCGCCATGTGCTGCGCGAGCGCGAGCGTCGCGATGCTGCCCGCGACCAACATCGCCATCGTGTTGAGTTCGCGCGACCGCGCCGCTTGACCTTCCTCGCGCGCCTTCTCGCGCTTGCGTGGAGTAGGTTCCTCGCTCTTGTCCTGACCCTGCGCTTCTTCAGCCACGGTCTACGCCCACCGTCGAGTCCATTCGAAATACCACTGCGACAAACCTTCGAACTGCGGCGTGAACTCGTACAGCGCGACCCACATGATCACGAGCCCGAACAACAGCGCAAACGGAAAGCCGAGCGAAAACACGTTCAGTTGCGGCGCCGCCCGCGTCATCACCCCGAACGCGAGGTTGACGATCAGCAGCGACGTCACCGCCGGCAGCGCGATCAATACCGCCCCGCCGAACATCCAGCTGCCGAGCGAGGCGATCTGCCACGACAGCTGCGGTATGCCGCCGTCGATGCCGAGCGGCGTCCGCAGGAACCCCTCGACCAGTACGTTCAGCAGCACCAAATGCCCGTCCATCGCTACGAACGTCAGCGACACGAGCATCAGGAAGAATTGGCTCACGACGGTGACGGAGACGCCGTTGGTCGGATCGACCATCGAGGCGAAACCGAGCCCCATCTGCATCGCGATGAATTGCCCGGCGATCGTGAAGATCTGGAACAGCACCACCGTCGTGAATCCGAGACCGACTCCGATCAACACCTGCGTGATCGCCAGCAGCAGGACCGACAGATCGATGTCCGCGAGCGGCGGCATCGGCGGTACCAACGGCGTGATCGCGAGCGCAGTCGCGAACGTCAGCGCCATCCGGATGCGCGGCGACACCATCTGGCTGCCGACCACCGGCAAGACCATGAAGAAACCGCCGATCCGCAGCATCGCCCAGAACGTGCGGCTGCATTCCCCGACGATCGCGTCGAGCGGCACGACCATCGCTCACCCCACCAGTCCCGGAATGTTGTGGAAGATGCGCGTCGTGAAATCCATCAGCTTCGCGAGCAACCACGGCCCGGTCACCATCAGCGTCACGATCGTCGTCAGCAGACGCGGCAGGAAGCTCAACGTCTGTTCGTTGATCTGCGTCGCCGCTTGAAACACCGAGACCACGAGGCCGACGACCAAGCTCGGCAGCACGATCACCGCGACCATGATCACGACGAGCATCAAGCCGTCGCGGAAGAGATCGAGAACGTCGGACGGCGTCATGTACCGGCACCTCCGCCGAAGCTCGAGGCCAGCGTACCCATGACGAGCACCCAACCGTCGACCATCACGAACAACATGATCTTGAACGGCAGCGAGATGATCAGCGGCGACAACATCATCATCCCCATCGACATCAATACCGAGGCGACCACCATGTCGATCACGAGAAACGGAATGAACAACATGAAGCCCATCTGGAACGCGGTCTTCAGTTCGCTCGTCATGAACGCCGGCACGAGCACGAAGAAGCCGACGTCCTTCGCGTCGACGGCCGGCGCGTGCGCGATCTGCATGAACATGCCGAGATCGTCCTGGCGCGTTTGGCCGAGCATGAATTTGCGCAGCGGCACGGCCGCCGTCTTCAGCGCGTCTTCCGGGGCCAGTTGCTCGTGCAGATACGGCTGCAGCGCGGTGTCGTTCACTTCGTTCAACACCGGCGACATCACGAAGATCGTCAGGAACAGCGCGAGGCCCACCAAAATCTGGTTCGACGGCGTCTGCTGCAGCCCGATCGCCTGCCGCAGGATCGCGAACACGACGATGATGCGCGTGAACGCGGTCATCATGATCGCGAACGACGGCAGCAAGGTGAGCGCCGTCATGATCGCGAGGATCTGCAGCGTCACGCTGTATTTCTGCGAGCCGTCCGGTTGCGTCGTCACGGTGAACGCCGACAGATCGGACGCGGCGTGCGCGTGCGTCGCGAGCGCCGCGATCACGAGTGCCGCCACGATCGACGCGACGACGCGAAACCCGCTGTGCGACAGCAGCTTCATGGCTTGACCGTGAATCCCTTCAGGATCGTCTTGAAGTCGTTCGTCGCGACCGGCACGTCCGGCGCGCTCGCGTCGAAGACGTGCAGCGGCGTGATCGAGGCCGTCGTCACGCCGACCAACATCTGCCGGTCGTGCACCTTGATCAGCACGATCCGTTCGCGCGAACCGATCGGCGCGGCCGACAACACCTGGATCAATTGACCGCCGCGCACGCCGATGCCGCCGAAGCGCCGGACCGCGAACGCACACGCGAACACGAGGCCGAGCGTGACGACGAGCGCCGCGACGACTTGCAGGAGGGTCGGTCCGAGCGACATCAGTGCAGCATCTTCAGCCGCTGTTCGGGGCTGACGACGTCGGTGAGGCGGATGCCGAACTTGTCGTTGACGACGACGACTTCGCCGTGTGCGACCAACGTGCCGTTGACGAGCACGTCGAGGGGTTCGCCGGCGACGCGGGTCAATTCGACAACCGAGCCGCGGTTCAACTGCAAGAGCTTGCGGATGCTGATGTTGGTGCTGCCGACTTCCATCGACAGACGCACCGAGATGTCGAGCACCACTTCGAGGTTGCGGCGGTCGACGGCGGCGGTCTCGAGCGGCCCGGCGGCGTCGCCGCCCGGCAATGCGCGGCCCGCGGATTCGGTTCTTTCTTCTGCCACGTTCGATCTCCTCGATTGCAACGCGCCGCGTCAGTGCGCGACGTAGGGTTCCTGGTATTCGAGCGCGAGATTGCCGCGTGAATTGCCGAGCTTGGCGTAGAACGCCGGCACTTCGTTCGCGTACACGAGATGCGTATCCGGCATGTCGATCGGAATGACGTCGCCTTCCTTCAAACGCAGCACGTCCTTCAGCGACAGCGTGCGTTCGGCAACCGCGCAGTTGACGGTCACCTCGGCTTGCAGCAACCGACGCTGCAAATTCGGCAGCCAATTGCGGTCGACCTCGGTCGCCTTGTCGCGGCCGGTGTTTTCGAAGCGTTCGCGGTGCGGCTCGAGCATCGCGTACGGAAACACGAAGTGGATCTCGCCGCCGGTGCCTTCGAGTTCGACGCTGAACGAGTTCACCACCATGATCTCGTCGGCGCCGACGACGTTGACGAGCGACGGATTCATCTCGCTGCCGATCGCTTGAATCTCGATCGGCATCGCCGGCTTCCACGCCTCCTTCAAATCGTCGAGCGCGGCTTCGAGCAAGCGCGCGATGATACGCAGCTCCGTCGGCGTGAATTCGCGGCCTTCGAATTTGATCTGCCGGCCGCCGCCGCCGAAGAACCGATCGACGAGCCGCACCACCAACTTCGCGTCGAGCACGCACAGCGCCACGCCGGTCATCGGCTTGATGCGCAGGAAGTTCACGCTCGTCGGTACGTACAGCCCCTGCACGTACTCGCTGTATTTCATGATCTGGATGCCGCCGACGCCGATGTCCACGCCGTGCCGCATCAGGTTGTACAAACTCGTCTTGAAGAAACGCGCGAATTTCTCGTTGATGAGTTCGAGCGTCGGCAGGCGGCCGCGGACGACGCGGTCTTGGCTCGCGAGGTCGTATGCGACGGTCTCGACGGCGCCGCCGTCGTCGTCACCGGCGCTCTCGCTCGCGCCTTTGACGAGCGCGTCGATCTCTTCCTGCGTCAGCAGTTCGCGGTTCGCCATCGCGTTACTGCATCACGAAGCTGTTGAAGAGCACCGCTTCGACGCCGGCCGTGGCGCCCTCCTTCGTCAGCGCGGCGTCGATCGTCGTGCGCATCTTGTCGCGCAGGCCCTGCTTGCCGGCGTCGGTCTGCAGGACCATGAAGTCTTGATCGGCGAGCAGGTTGATCAGCGCGCTGCGAATGATCGGACCGTGCGCGTTGACCGCCTCGATGACGGCCGGGTCACGGGCGACGATGCTGAGGCTCGTCTGCAGGTAACGCCGTTGCCCGACCGCGGTCGAGTTGACGATGAAGTCGGGCTTGAGCGTGAGGTACAACGCGGTCTTGTGCGCCGGCGCGGCCGGGGTCGGCTCCGCTGCGGCCGTCGTCGACGCACCGTGCGACACATAGAAGTACGCACCGGCGCCGCCGCCGAGCAGCACCAGCGCGACGGCCGCGCCGATGATCAGTCCTTTGCGGCTCTTGCCCGAACTTTGAGCCGGAGGGGTTGCATCCGTTGCCGATTTCTCCGCCGACGCTGCGTCGGCGCGTCGCGCTTCCTGCACTGCGGCCATGTCAACTTCCTGTCGGTTGGCGTCTTCGATCCGCAGCAAAACGCCAGCGGATCGGCTTTCTGAAGGAAGTGTAGAAGGGAAACGGAAGTCTGCTTGACGCGCCCCTTAGCAGCGCGCGTCAGAGATCCGTCAGGCATGGAGATCGATCAACGACGTCGACGCGCGCGGCCGCCACGCGGCCGGCGTGTCCGCGGTATCCGCATCCGCCGTTGCAGCGGTCGGTGCCGTGAACGAACGCGCCGTACCGGGGTCGCCGCCCGCGTTGCGCGCGCCGGCTTGCGCGACGTCGACCGCGCCGAGCGACAAGCCCGCGTCCTCCAGCATGGACCGCAGTCGCGGCAGTTGCCCTTCGAGCGCGTCGCGAACGGCGGCATGCTGCGCCGTGAACGCGACGTGGGTCGTGTCCGCTTGCACGCGCACTTGAATGTCGATGCGACCGAGATCGCGCGGTTCGAGCGTCACCGTCGCGCCATCGAGACGTTGGTTGCGCATCACGAGCACGCGATCGGCGAGCTCGCCGGCGAAGCGCTGCGCGTGTTGCTGCGCGAGATCGCCGAGTCGCGCCGGCGCCGCGTCGCGGCTCGATTCGGCGCCGCCGGTACGGTCTTGCGCCGCATCGACGCGCACCGACAACGTCGGATCGTCGTGACCGACCGGCGCGTCTTTGTGTGTCGCCGCGTCGACCGCCGCGGCTTGCACTGCCGTCGGATTCGCAGCCGTCGCCGCCGCGGCGCCGTCGGCGTTCGCGCGCAACGCGCGGACATTGGCGACGGCCGGCGTCACCGGCGCCGAATCGTCGCGGCCGCGCAACAGCGCCCGCAGCGTTGGCTGCATCGACGGACCGACCGGCGGCGCGTTGTTCGCGGTCGCGGCATTCGTCGCTTCGGGCGCCGGCGCGGTGCGACGCGGCGCGCTCGTGAGCGCCCCGTCGCGCTGCATGCGGTCGAGTTGCGCCCGAATGCGCTCGAACGCGGTCGGATCCATCGGCGCCGCGGCGGCGTCGTCGTCGCCATCGATGGCCGCGGTATCGGCCGCCGCGATCGGATCGCTCGGCAGCGCCGGCGCCGTGTTCGCAGCGGGGGCCGGCGCTGTATTGCCGGGCACCGGCACCGCAACGGGCGCCGCGGTCGGATCGTTGGCCGCCACCGTGGGCGCCGGTTGCGGCGCGACCGCGGGCGGCAATACCAGCGCGGCGATCGCCGCGGCCGCGGCGGCGGTCGGATCCGCGCTGTCGGCGTCGGTCTTCGAATCGTCGCCCGGCGGCAATGCATGCGCCGCATTCGCCGCCTCGAGCGCCGCGTCGAGCGCATCGAGCGGCAACGCTTCGCCGGTCTGCGGCGGCAACTGCGGCAATGTCGCGCCGCCGTCGCCCGGTCCTTCGAGCGCGTCGAGTTCGGCGGCCTCTGCGTCCGGCGTCGCCGCCGCGGTGGGTTCACCCGCGTTCGTCGTGCCTTGCGCCGCTTGCGTCGCGGCAGCCGTCGCCGCCGGTGCGGCCGGTGCCGACTTTTCGGCGCATTCCGGCCCGTATTGCGACATCACGTCGGCGAATCCGCCGCTGCCGCCGGCATCACTGACGGTTCGATCGAGGGGAGACGGGGCACGTTGTGCGGTGACGTCCAACAGGGCGTTCAGGTTCATGGTCGGCCTATACAGCGGAATCCATCCAACGGAGCAAGAACGGTGCCACGTCCGGCCGCGGCGTTTGATTTCGACGCACATCCCGTTACAGTCCGAAACCGTTGCGTTGCGGTCCGTATCGGTACGTGCGCTATCGGTCCCGTCCGATCCACGCCGTCGCTTGGGGAGATCTGCAGATGCCGTCGTTCGAATCGTTGCCCGCGTTCCAGCCGCTCGTCCTATTCAGCACCCTGCTCGCGTTGAAGATGGGTGCCGTCGCCTTCGTGACCGCGTTCGCTCGCTCGCGCTCGAAGGTGGTCGTGAATCCGGAAGACGTACCGGTCAATCCTGGCTCGCATCCCGAGGCGCACGACGCGCCGGCCACGCTGCGCGCGAAGCGCGCTCACTCGAACGACGTCGAGAACATCCCGGTCTTCCTCGTGCTCGCGCTGCTCTTCACGATGACCGGCTGTTCGGCCACCGCCGGCTGGGCCTATTTCGGCACGTACTTCGTCGCGCGGACGCTGCACACCACCTTTTATCTGCGCGCGGTGCAGCCGTGGCGCACCGCGACGTTCGCGATCGGCCAGCTGACGCAGCTCGGCATCATCGTGCAGATGCTGATGAAGGTACTCTGAGATGTCGAACCCCTCGGTCGGTTCGTTGGCAACGCTGTGGCGTTTTCCGGTGAAGTCGATGCTCGGCGAAGCGGTGCGCCATGCGGACGTCACCGAGGGCGGCCTCGTCGGCGATCGGGCCTATGGTCTGGTCGAGCGCGTCAGCGGCAAGGTCGTCAGCGCGAAGAACGTGAAAGCGTATCCGGCGTTGCTGCACTGTCGCGCCGCGTTCGCGGAAACGCCGCGGCCGGGTCAAGCGGCGCCGCCGGTCCGGATCACGCTGCCCGACGGCCGCATCGTCGACAGCGACGCCGCCGATGCGAACGCGGCGCTGTCGAAGTTCTTCGGTCGCGACGTCGAATTGCGTCGTGCGGCGCCGGCGGATTACACCATCGACGAATACAACTTGGACCTCGCGAACGACGACCTCGGGCCGGAGATTGCCGCCCCGCTCGGGTCGGCACTGTGGCAGCGACTCGGCGCGCGTTCACCGGTGCCGGTCGGCGCATTCTTCGACGCGTTTCCGCTGTCGGTGCTGACGACGG
>DASRZO010000590.1:0-2828 GCA_035686405.1 Pseudomonadales bacterium
CCGTCGTCGCTCTGGCGTTGGCACCGTGGTCTGCAATTGCCGCGGACGTTGCCGGTACCTGGAATCTCACCGTGAAGACGTCGGCCGGCACCGGTACGCCGACGCTGGTGCTGCAGCAAGACGGCGACAAGCTGACCGGTATGTACACGGGCCGCTTCGGCGCATCGCCGGTCAAAGGCACGCTGCAAGGCAACGCGATCGAATTCTCGTTCACGGTCTCCGGACCAATGGGCTCGGGCGACGTCACGTACAACGGCACCGTCGACGGTGTGTCGATGCGCGGGACCGTCAGCCTCGGTCAGATGGGCGACGGCACGTTCACCGGGGCGAAGCAGTAGCGATGTAGATCATCGGCGCGCCGGCCGGCGGTGGCGCCGGATCGACGCCTCCTCGAGGCGGTCGCGGCGACGCACGCGAACGACCGAATTCAACGACACGCGAATCGAAACAAGAACGAGGGCTCGGAACGCATGAAACGCAATCGATTGGGCCGCAGCGGCATCGTCGTCTCGGAAATCTGCATGGGGACGATGACGTTCGGCTCGATGGCGGACGAGAAAACCGCCTTCGAAATTCTCGACCGCAGCTTCGACGCCGGCATCGACTTCTACGACACCGCCGAAAACTATCCTGTTCCGCCCGACCCGAGTTATGCCGGCCGCACCGAAGAGATCGTCGGCCGGTGGATGAAGACGAAGCCGCGCGACGCGCTGATCATCGCGACGAAGGTGTCCGGCCCGAGCCACGGTTGGATCAAGGCGGCGGTGCGTTCCGGTATGACGACGCTCGACCGCCACAACGTCATGCGCGCGGTCGAGGCGAGCCTCGTCAAACTGCAGACCGACTACATCGACTTGTATCAGACGCACTGGCCGGATCACGGCGCGCGCTACGAAGAGACGCTCGGCGCGCTCGACGATCTCGTGCGCGCCGGCAAAGTGCGCATCATCGGCTGCAGCAACGAGACGACGTGGGGGCTGACTAAGAGTCTTGCGGTGTCCGAGAAACACGGCTTCGCACGCTACGAGACGATCCAGAACAACTTCAGCCTCAACAACCGCCGCTTCGAAGACGAGTTGGCGCAAGCGTGCCGGCAGGAGAAGGTGAGCCTCATTCCGTATTCGCCGCTGGCGGGCGGCGTGTTGTCCGGCAAGTACAACGACGGCGCTGAGCCGCAAGGCGCGCGCTTCACGAACTACAAGCAAGTCGGCGCGCGGCAGGCGGCGATGGTGAAGCGCTTCATCAACGACAAGTCGCTCGCGTCGACCGTGCGCTTCAAGGCGATTGCCGAAGAAGCGGGCATCGCGCCGGTCACGCTCGCGACGGCGTGGAGCAAACAGCACGACTTCGTCGCCTCGACGATCGTCGGCGCAACGAAGGCCGCGCAGTTGCCGGAGATCTTCGCGGCGGCCGATCTGACGCTGTCCGCCGACGTGATGAAGAAGATCGACGCGGTGACGAAAGAGATCTTGTATCCGATGGGTTGATGCGTCGCATTCCGCCGCCGCATCGATAGAACGGCCAACGCGTCGAGCGGTCTTAGGAACCGGCCAGATCGACCTGACCGATCCGGATAGGACAAACGAAAGCATGGGAGGTAGCGCGCGATGGCAACTGCTTTGAACGGCAAACGGGTCGCCGTGATCGGCGGCTCGTCGGGCATCGGTTTCGCGGTCGCCCACGGCGCCCTCGCCGAAGGCGCGCGGGTCGTCGTCGGTTCGAGCAATGCGACGAACGTCGACGCGGCGGTCGCGCGACTCGGCCGCGGCGCGTCCGGTGCCGCGATCGACGTGCGCGACGAAGCGAGCGTCGCCGCGTTCTTCGAGCAGCTCGGCGCGTTCGATCATCTCGTCTACACCGCCGGCGATTGGTCGCGGACCCGCGGCGGCGGGGCGATCGCGCAACTCGATCTGGGAAGCGCGAACGCCACGTTCACGGTGCGGTTCTGGGGCGCGCTCGCGGCGATCAAGCACGCGCAGGGGCGCATCGCCGCGGATGGTTCGATCACGATCACCGACGGTGCGATTGCCCACCGGCCGCGCAAAGGGGCGGCGCTCAGTACCGCGATGGCCGGCGCGATCGAGCATCTGACGCGCGCGCTGGCGGTCGACCTCGCGCCGCTGCGCGTGAACGCGGTGTGCCCCGGCTATGTGTTGACCGAAGTCTGGAACAGCATTCCCGAAGACCGTCGCGCGGCGCAGCTCACGAAGATGACCGAGCGCTTACCGTTGCCGCGCGTCGGCTCGCCGGCCGAAGTGGCCGAGGCGTACCTGTATCTGATGCGCGGCGGCTACTCGACCGGCCAAGTGCTGATCGTCGACGGCGGCATGACGCTGATCTGACCCGCACACGCGCGGCACTTTGGTCGGCTCCTCTTGAGGTCGCTCTTCTCGAGGTCGCGTGGGTCAATACAGCAGAAGAATCGCAAAGTAGTGACTCGTGCTGCCGGCAAGAACGAACAGATGCCAGATCCCGTGGCTCCAAGGGTACCAATGGTCGAGGATGTAGAACGCGACACCGGAGGTGTAGAAAATGCCGCCCGCGACCAGCCAGATGAAACCCGCACGCGGCAGCGCCGCGATGATCGGGTCCAACGCAAACACGCAGAGCCAGCCCATCACCAAGTAGATGACGACCGGGATGATCCGCGGTCCTCGGCGCGGCAGAGCGTCTAGAACGATGCCGACCACGGCCAGCCCCCAAATCGCCCCGAACATCCACCAGCCCTGTGCGCCTTTGAGCGCCATCACGGTGAATGGCGTGTACGTCCCGGCGATCAGAAGGTAGATCGCTTGGTGGTCCAGCACTCGGAATATGCGTTTCGCCCT
>DASRZO010000591.1:0-2041 GCA_035686405.1 Pseudomonadales bacterium
ACCGACCTTCAGCACCCACTTGCGCGTGCCGTCGGTCGATTTGCGTTCGGTGACCACTTCGGGCAACGCGAGCGACGTCGTCTCGCTCAAGCGATCGCGCAGCGTCTTCGACAAATCGGTCATGCCGGCGAAATCGCGCACGCCGCGGTGATACACCCACTTCATCACTTGCGCGGTGCGATAGCGCTGCTCGCCGATCGCATCGAACAATCCGGCGACGCCGGCTCGGTCGAGCCCGAACAAATTGACGTTGGCGTCGCTCACGGTTCGATCAACCACGCGGAAAGATGTCCTCGGCCGCGAAAAAATAACTGATTTCGCGCGCCGCGGCTTGCGGCGAGTCGGAGCCGTGCACGGCATTCGCGTCGATCGATTCGGCGAAGTCGGCGCGAATCGTGCCGGGATCTGCGTCTTTCGGATTCGTCGCGCCCATCAACTTGCGATTCACGGCGATCGCGTTCTCGCCTTCGAGCACTTGGATGACGACCGGACCCGACGTCATGTACGAGACGAGGTTTCCGAAGAACGGCCGACCGCGGTGCTCGGCATAGAACCCCTCGGCTTGCTTGTGCGACAACCGCTGCATGCGCGCGGCCACGATCTTCAGTCCGCCCTTTTCGAAGCGCGAATAGATCTCGCCGATGATGTTCTTCGCCACCGCGTCCGGTTTGACGATCGACAATGTCCGTTCCAATGCCATTGAGAGACTCCGTTGTGGCAGGTGTCAGCAACACGCCCTATCTAATTGAATTTACAAGAAATCTGGACGTCGAGCGGCCGCGTATTATACGCATTTCTTCGCGCGAGAGAGAGTCGGATCTTCGCGCGACGACGTGCGTCCGTCTCCTGCGTCCGAGCGTTCCTTCAAGCCGCGCTGCGTTCGCGCAACCGTTCGACGACTTCCACGACGCGTCGCGCCGCGCGATCGATGTCATCTTCGGTCGTGAAGCGACCGACGGTGAAGCGCAACGATGCGTGCGCGAGATCGTCCGGCACGCCGATCGCACGCAACACGTACGACGGCTCGACCGTCGCCGACGTGCACGCCGAGCCGCTCGAGACCGCCACGTCGTCGAGCGCCGTCAGCAGCGTTTCACCGTCGACGCCGGCGAACGACACGTTCAAGTTGCCGGGCAGACGCCGCTCGGGATCGCCGTTGATCTGCACGCCTTCGAGTTGCCGCAAGTGCGCCCACAGACGATTGCGCAATGCCGCGATCCGCGCGCCTTCCTCGGCCATGCATTCCTTCAGAATGCGCGCGGCTTCGCCCATGCCGACGATCTGATGCGTCGCGAGCGTGCCGGAGCGCAGCCCACGTTCGTGTCCGCCGCCGTGGATTTGCGGCGCGATGCGCACCGGCGGCAGCCGCCGCACGTACAGCACGCCGATGCCCTTCGGCCCGTACATCTTGTGGCCCGACAACGACATCAAATCGACTTTCATGATGGCGAGATCGATCGGGATCTTGCCGGCGCTCTGCGCCGCGTCCACATGAAACAAGACGCCGGCCGCACGGCATACCTCGCCGATCGCGGCGATGTCGTTGACGACACCGATTTCGTTGTTCACGTGCATCAACGAGACGAGCAGCGTGTCCGGCTGCAGCGCCGCAGCGACTTGGCTCGGCTCGACGATGCCGCTTCTGCCCGGATTCAGATACGTGACTTCGAACCCTTTCGTTTCGAGGTAGCCGCACGTGTCGAGCACCGCTTTGTGCTCGATCGCGCTCGTGACGATGTGGCGACGGGTCGCGCCCTGCGCTTCCGCGACGCCTTTGATCGCAAGGTTGTCCGACTCGGTCGCGCCGGACGTCCAGACGATCTCGCGCGGATCGCAGTTCAAGAGCTTCGCGACTTGCGCCCGCGCTTCCTCCACCGCTTCTTCGGCGAGCCAACCGTAGGCGTGCGAGCGCGACGCCGGATTGCCGAAGTTGCCGTCGGTCAGCAGACAGTCGCTCATCTTCTGCGCGACGCGCGGATCGACCGGCGTCGTCGCGGAATAGTCGAGATAGATCGGTTTACGCATCGCCTATCGCTTGTCC
>DASRZO010000592.1:0-7832 GCA_035686405.1 Pseudomonadales bacterium
CACATCGCCGCCGCAACCACGGCGCGCGGATCGGCGACGGCGGCCGCAACGCCGTCCGCGGCGGCTTGATTGACGACGGCGACACCGACCGCGAGCGAGACGTCGCGCAACCGTCGCACCGACGGGAACAGCGCGCCTTCGGCCACTTCGGCATCGGTCAGACATTCGGCGAGCGTCGCCGCCGCGACGTTGATCATCCCGTCGGTCACTTCGCGCGCGTGCGAGACCAACGCACCGAGCCCGAGTCCCGGGAAGATGAACGCGTTGTTCGCCTGACCGATGCGCCGCTTGACGCCGCCGTATTCGACCGGCGCGAACGGACTACCGGCGGCGACGATCGCACGTCCGTCGGTCCAACGCACGAGATCCTCCGGTTGCGCCTCGGTATTGTCGTTGGGGTTCGACAACGGAAAGATGATCGGCCGATCGACGTACGACGCCATGCTACGCACGATCGACTCCGGAAAACTGTTCGGCACGCCGGATGCACCGATCAGGATCGTCGGTTTGAAGCGCTCGACGACGTCGGCGAGGCTGCGGCTGCCGGCGTTGCCGAAGCCCGCCTCGCGCGCGTGCGCTTGCGACCACGCGAGCTCGCGCTTGTATTCGTCGCGCATCTCGTTGTCGGCGACGATCAGGCCGCGGCTGTCGAGCACCGCCATTTGCCGCGCGATCGTCGCGTCGTCCACGCCCTGGTGTTTCATGCCCGCCTTGATCTGGCGCGCGATGCCGAGGCCGCCGGCGCCGGCGCCGAATACGACGATGCGCTCGCTGCCGAGCGGCCGGCCGGTGATGCGGCTCGCACACAGGAGCCCGGCGAGCGCGACCGCACCGGTACCTTGAATGTCGTCGTTGAACGACGGCAACACCTTGCGGTACTTGTTCATGATCGTCAGCGCGTTTTCCTTGCGGAAGTCCTCCCACTGCACGAGCGCACCGGGGAATTCCGCCTTCACCGCCTGCACGAATTCGTCGACGAGCGCGTCGTACTGCGCGCCGCGCAAGCGCGGCCGGCGCACGCCCAGATACAGCGGATCGTCCGTCAGCAATTTGTTGTCCGTGCCGACGTCGAGGCTCACCGGCAACGTCTCCGCCGGATGAATGCCGGCCGCCGCGGTGTACAGCGACAGCTTGCCGATCGAGATGCCGATCCCGCCGACGCCTTGGTCGCCGATGCCGAGGATCGATTCGTTGTCGGTGACGACCATCAAGCGAATGCGGCGCCCGCCGGCGGCATTGCGCAACGCGTGCCCGATCCGGCCGCGCATGTCCGGCGTGATCCACACGCCGCGCGAATGTTGAAACACACGACTGAACTCGCGCGTACCCTGCCCGACCGTCGGCGTGTAGATGATCGGCATGCACTCTTCGATGTGATCGCGCACGACGCGATAGAAGAGATGCTCGTTGCGATCCTGCAGCGCGGCGAGCGCGACGTACTTGTCGATCGGTTTCGTGTGCCGTTGCACGTTCGCGTACGCGCGCTCGGCCTGCATCGCCATCTCGTTGTATTGCGGCGGCAGGATGCCGTCGAGACCGAGTGCCGTTCGCTCGGCTGGCGTGAACGCGCTGCCTTTGTTGAGCAACGGATGGCGCAGTACCTCGTAGCCGCGCCGGCTGCCGAGCAACTTCAGGATCTGTTCGCTCATCTGGATCTACCCCGTGGATCGTTCGTGCGTGACGTACTCGAGTCTCGTGCGATTCTTCGCAATCGATTCACCGCGCGCCGCGCGGCGCATCGTTCGGCAATACGACGCAGCGTCTTAGCATCTCATCGACGCCGGTCAGTCGGATACCCAATTCAGTCGCAGCAGTGCTCGGGTCGATGCAATCGTCGTGATCGAGTACGCCGAGCATCGCCGCCGTCGCCGGCGGATTCGCGAATACGCGTTCGAGACACCGCACCAGCGCGAGCACCGGCGCGAGCGGCAACGAGACACACCGCGCGCGGCGGCCGGCGAGCGCGGCGGCACGTTCGACCAACTCACGTCGCGGCAGCGATTCCGGTCCCGCCAGATCGAACGTCCGATGCGCGGCACCGCGATCGGCCAACGCCGCGACGATCGCTTCGACCACGTCACCGGCATAGATCGGTTGTTCGAGGCTCGCGCCGCGAACCAGCCAAGCGAGCCGCGCGTATGCGCGGCGCCGTAGCGCCTGCGCCGCATGGTCGTTCTCGCCGAGCACCATCGGCACGCGCAGCACCGTTGCCGCAACGTCCGCGTCGGACAAGATTTTCTCCGCGCGCCCCTTCGACGCGAGCGCCGCGTTCGGCGAACCCGCGTCGGCACCTAGGATGCTGACGTAGACGATGCGGGTGAGTCCCTGCGCGCGAGCCGCGGTGACCACCGCCCGCGTCGCCGCTTCGTGCGCATCGGCATAACGGCTGTGCGCCGTCTCCTTCAGGATGCCGACCAGATGTACACAGGCGGAGCAGCCGCGCGCGGCCGCCGACAACGCCGCACTGTCGCGATAGTCGATCTCGACCAGCGTGACGCCCGCCGGTACCGGTTCGAGCGCGCGCCGCGCTGCGCTCGACCGCACCACCGCGACGATCGGGGTGGCCGGTGCCAAACGCGCGATCAGCCGTCGCCCGAGATGCCCGTTGGCACCGGTGATCAACACGCGCGCTGATTCGGACACGGGATGGCTTCGCGACATCGGCGGCGCGAGCCTATCATCGTTCGCTGCAACCGACGACGAGCGATGCACACGACTTCGGCTTGGAGAACCTGGGCAAACGCGGTGAGCGCGATCCGGCTCGCGATCGCGCTGCCGTGCGCGTGCGCGATCTGGTCGGCGCAATGGCCGACGGCCGGCGCGTTGTTCGTGCTGGCCGTCGCAACGGATGTCGGCGACGGCATCGTCGCGCGACGGCGCAACGAGTCGAGCGCGCTCGGCGGTCTGATCGACCATTCGATCGACGCAACGTTCGTCACCGTCACGCTCGCGGCGCTCGCCGCCATCGGCAAAGCGCCCGCGCCGCTGCCGGCACTCGCGATCACCGCGTTCGCGCAATACGTGTGGGATTCGAAAGCGCTGACCGGTGCGCCGCTGCGCGCGAGCGTGCTCGGTCGTTGGAACGGCATCGGCTACTACGCGTTGGTCGGCACCGCGACGCTGAAGGAAACGTTCGGCGCCGACTGGCTGCCGGCGGCGCTCGTACTCGCCGCGGGGTGGACGCTGGTCGTCACGACGCTGGTGTCGATGCTGGACCGCGCGCTCGCGCTATGGCGCATCCGCCGCGGGCGCTGACGCCGCCGGCGCCTCGACGAACAGCTCGCGGTTCGCGAGCGGCAAGAACGCGACACCGATCAACGCGTTCAAGCTGACGAAGAACGTGTGCATGACGAGGCTGAACGCCCCGACCTCGGGGTATTGCGGAAAGAGCACCGTCCACAACAGCAATGCGCCGGCGTGGAACGGCAGCGGCAGCGCCGCCGCGAGGAAGATCACCGGCAGGAACGCGAGCATCTGGCCGAACCCGACGTCGACGTGAAAGAGCGTCAGCGACGCCGCGTACACCAGCACCGCGATCAGCAGGTTCGGCGCCTTGAACAACAGCACGAGCAAGTAATGGTGCGGCCGCGCGAGCCGGAACGCCCGCAGCAGCCGCCGTTCGCGCAGCTTCGAATTCGGCAAGATGCGCCCGCCGAAATATAAGAGGTGGAACGGCACGTACAACGCAGCGACCGCGAATACCGCCGGCAGGATCTTGTTCAGCGGCAGGATGGTCGACGCGGCGTCGACCAAATTGCCGTACAGCGCGACGCCGACCGCGGAGAAGATCAGCAGCTGATAGATCTCCATCACGCCGAGCAGAATCATCGACGACAGCCCTTCCCAGACCGGCACCTGATAGCGCTTCAGCAGATACAGCGACATCGCCCCTTTACCGACCTGTTCGTTCACGAGCGACAAGATGTACGCGCTCGCGCGGATCGGCAGCACGTTCATGAAACGGATCTGCGGCGCGTTGAACCAGCGGATCACCCGCCACGTCGCATGCGCGTCGATGACGAAGAACAGCACCGAGTACGGCACCATCAAGCAGAGCCACGTCACCCAATCGACGTTGCCGAAGAAATGGGTCAGGTACTCACGCGTGCCGATACCGTCGCGCGCGGCGGCGGCTTCGATGCGCGTGTAGACGAGATAGAAGCAACCGAGCGCGATCAACCACGTCACGAGGCGCCACAGCCGCGACGCCGCCGTCGGCGGCGGGCGAGCGTCAACGCGATCGGGAGCGGCCGCCATTGAACGGACTCGTTACGGTTGCGGTGGGAGCGTTTCCTGCGTCACTTGCAGCGACAGCGGCGGACCGCCGCCGGCGGTGTCCATCAACACGGCACTGTATACCCCGCCGTCGGCGACCACGATTCGGTCCGGACCGAACAGCTGCACCGTCGTCGCGGTGCGCGTGACCGCGACGTCGTACGAGCCCGGCGTCAGATTCAGCGCCGTCGACGAGAGCAATGCGCCGCCGGTCAGGATCGGCGATACGTCGCCGACGTTCTGCCCCGGCACCAACAAGTAGACGTCGATCGATCCCGCGCTCGGCGCGGCGTTGACGAAACGCAACTGCGACTGCCCCGTGATCGCGCGCTGGCTCTCGACGAACGCATCGAGGGCGCCGGTCGGCGTCGCGGCCAACGCCAAACCGCTCGCGTACATGCCGCGCGCCTGCCCGCCGACGAACGTCAGCGACCTCGTCGCCACGACGGTCCCGGGCGTGCCGGCCGGCGTTACGTTGACCGTCGCGGTGCCGTTCGCGACCGGCAAATACGGCGTCGTCGTGCCGTACGCGACGTTGGTGAATAGCGGTGTGCCGGTGGTGTCGCCGACGTAAACGTCGATGAGCGGCGTGTCGGGGATGTCGTTCGTCGCGCGCATCGTCCCCACCAATGTCTCGTTGGCGAAGTCCGTCGTCGCCGTCGCCGTGATGTTAGCCACGCGCAGCGCAACGCCGCTCGAACCGTAGTTGTCCATCAGCATGTACACCGACCGCTGCAATTTCGCCTGCGTGAAGCTGCCGGAGTCGAACAGCACGGGCGTCTTGGTACCCGCCGCCGTCACTTGCACGCGATACGTGACGGCCGGGTCGAGCTGCACCAGCGGCGAGAACTCGCCGAAGTTCAGCGTCGCCGTCGGCGCGACGGTGTTGATGTCGGTGTTGACGTCGGTGACGTAGACATCCGCCGCGCCGACCGACGTTGCCGCTGCGTGCAGCACTTGGAAATCCGGCGGTGGGAAGCTCGATGGATTCGACGTGTTGACGCCGTAGGCAATGTCGATGTTGTGGATCAACACCAAGCTCGGCCCCGACGTCGGGCCGACCAGGAAGAACGACACGTCGTCCGGATCGGTGAGATTCAACGGCTGGTTCGAAACCAGAATCGTGTTCACGTCGTCGGGCGGCGTCAGTGCGATGTTCATCACGTACTGGCCCACCAACTCGGCACGCAAATCGGTCGAGTCGCCGTATTGGTTGACCGAGAACAAGGAGCTGCTCAAGAAGGCCGACATCGAACCGGAGTCCGGTATCACGTTGACGACGCGGACGTTGCCTTGGCGCGGCAACGGCGGTTTCGGGCCGCCGTTCTCGCTGCTGCCGCCGCAGCCGGCGAGCCACGTCAGCGTCGCGGCAACGATGAGTGAGCGCGCGTACATCGCGCGGCGCCGGAGAATGGTTTTCATCAGTCGGTCCCGAAGACGATCTGATACGGCGCGCCGCCGCCCGGCGCGTCGATCAGGTAAATCGAGTAGATGCCACCGTCGACGACGTCGAACGTGCTCGGCCCGGCGAGTGCGGTCTTCACCGCGTTCTGCGTGAATACCACGTCGTAGCTACCCGGTGCGCGCACTGCACCGGCGAACGACAACACGGGCTGATTCACGATGAGCGCGGCGGCGGTATCGAGCGTCTGCGACCCCGTCAGGAAGTAGGTGTCGACCGCGAGCGCGCTCGGCGCGGCGTTGACGACCGCGATTTGGCCCTGCCCTTTGATCGGTCGCGTCGTGTCGACGGTCGTGCGCGTGGCGGCCCCGCTGATGCCGCGTGTCGCGACGAGCGTGCGCGTTTCGCCCGGCGTCAGCGTCGCGGTACTGCTGCCGAGCACCGTCGCCGGGTCGCCCGCGACGGTCAGCGTAAACGTCTGCGTACCGCCGGCAACCTGTTGCACCGCCGCGATCGTGCCGTACGCGACGCCGGAGAACGCCGGCGTTCCGCCGACGGCGCCGAGATAGACGTCCACCGACGGCTGATCCGAAATCATGTTCGCGACGGCGAGCGCCGACGGCAGCGCCTCCGCCGGGAACAACACCGCGGCTTGGCTGTCCTGGTCGAGCACCCGAAATCCGTTGCCGCCGGGACCGAAGTAGTCCACCACGACGAGCGTGATCCGGCTCTGATCGGCGATCGTGAACGGGCCCGAGTCGTACAGCACGGTCGTGGTCCCCGGCGTCGTCACGCGCACGCGATAGTTGCCGCCGGACGCGACGGTCGCCAGCGGCGTGATGTCTTCGTACGACGCGCTCGCGAGCTTCGTCGCCGTCGCCAGATCGGCGGCGGCGTCGGTGAGATAGACGTCGATCGACCCTGCTGCTTGCGAGGCCTGCATCACCTGCACTTCGGCGCTGCCGGCGGCGATCGTCGGCGCCGGATTCTCGACCAGCTTCGTGTGCGGCGCGTCGAACGTGCCGAGCAAGTACACGGTGTCCTGATCGTCGACCGTCAGACGCAATTGCTCTTTGTTGATCAACCCGACGGCGGTGCCGTCGGCGTTGAGGTATTGCACGTCGAGCGAGTACTTGCCGGACGGCACCTGCTGCAGCCCCGTCGCTTGGCCGTACGCCACGCGCGTCAGCGTCGTACCGTCGAGTCCGGCGAGCAGGATCGGGCTGTCCGGGATGGTGTTCGTCACGCGGATGAACGCCGTCGTGATCGGTTTGTTCTGCGCGCCGTTATTGCTGTAGTTCTTGCCGCCGCAACCGGCCACGACAACGCCGAGCGCAACGCACCACAGCAAGATCGTCGGACTGCGCCGACCGGACGCTCGTATCCCCACGGATCGGCCCTCGAAACGAAGCGCGCAAGTATACCCGCGAACGCCGCGTTGCGAAGACGCGGCGCTCGCCGCATCGCATGCACCTCCAGCGCGGCCATTGCGCGAGCGATCGCGCGCCTATCGCGCCGCTGGCGGGCGGCCGCGCGCCGGTGATACAAACACCCTGAGTGTCAGCAAACGCACCGAGGGATTGCGCTGTCGGACAGCGCCGCAGACATGAGTTATCAACACTTGACGCTCGAGCAACGCGGCCCGGTGGCCGTCGTCACGTTCAACCGGCCGGAACGGGCAAACGCGCTGCACTACGCGCACATCGAAGAGATCGAGCGCGTCGCCTTGTCGTTCCGCGACGACGCCGACACGCGCGTCGTGATCTTCACCGGCGCCGGCAAACACTTCTCGTCGGGTGCGGATCTGTCGGACGCCGGCGCCGAATATCGCGTACCGATGGTGCTGCGGCGCCGCCGTAACCGCATCGGCGAGCGCGCCATCCACGCGTTGTACGAGATCGACCAAATCACGATCGCCGCGTGGAACGGCGCCGCGATGGGCGGCGGTGCGTGCATCGCGACGGCACTCGACTTCCGCATCGGTGCCGACGACTGCTTCATGCAATATCCCGAGATCGACATCGGCTTGAACCTGATGTGGCAGAGCCTGCCGCTCGCCACGCGGCTCGTCGGCGCGGCGCGCGCGAAACGGCTCGTCGCCGGCGGCGAACGCGTGCACGCGCCAACGCTTTTGCAATGGGGCGCGCTCGACGAT
>DASRZO010000593.1:0-2164 GCA_035686405.1 Pseudomonadales bacterium
CCGAGCACGTCGATGACGAACCGCTCGGCGCGGTCGACGTCGGGCACCAACAGCACGACGTGGCCGAGGCCGCCGGCGCCGGTGACGAAGCCGGACATCGGCCGGCTCGGCTTGAACGTGCCGGGGCGAGTCATCAGTCCCCAACTGACTTCGTGCCGGAAGCCGAACGGATCGATGAACCACGCGACGTCGACGACGGCGCGTTTGCGTGCCAGGTCCGCATCGCCGCGGGTCACTTTGAAGCCATGCGCTTCGATTTTGGTAACGGCCGCCTCGAGGGGCGCCGGACCGGCGACCGCCCAGCCGAGATATGCGAGATCGTTGCGTTCGCCGGGATGAATGTAGATGCGCGCGGCGGCGTCGTCGACGCGCAGCCGAACGACGCCGTCGGCGTCCGGTCCGGCGACTTCGGCGCCGAGGATCGATGTGGCAAATTCCGGCCACGCCGCTGCGTTCGGCGAAGCGAAACCGATGTAGCTCAATGATTGAATCACAGCACCATCTCCAGTTTGTCCGAACCGAGCATTGCGCCGCCGACGTGGCGCGCGAGCGGATCCGGCACCAAGAACGCGTGCCCCAGCGCACCTTGAACGTCTTGAAAGCGCCGCTGCAACGGATGATCGAGATAGATCGAACGGCCGCTCGCCGCGCGCATCAAGCCGACGACCGCGTCCGCGACGAGGTCACAGCCGCGATTCATGTTCCAACGCACCTGTGCGCGCAGCGCCATCGACGCGGGCTCGCGTGCCTGCGCCATCTGCGCGAGTTCGATCGCGTCGGCGCGCATCCGCGTCATCGTCGCATCGACGTACCAGATCGCGTCGGCGAGGCGGCGCTGCAGCAGTGCATCGTCGGCGGCGCGGTTCGGACCGAGCCGGCGCGTCGCGTTCTGCTCGATCCACGCATCGATGAACCCACGCGCGGAACCGAGGGTGGACGCCGCGAGCGCCATGTTGAAGACCACCGACCACGGCATCCGATACAGCGCGCCGGTATTCGTTGCGTGTCCGGGCAGCGGCTGATTGAACGCGTAGTCGAGGTGGGACTGCGAGCGGTGCTCCGGAACGAACGCGTTGTCGACGACGATGTCTTTGCTGCCGGTACCGCGCAGGCCTGCGACGTGCCAGTTGTCGTCGATGCGGTATTGGTCGGGGAACAGAAGGAACGAACGGAAATCGGGCAGCGCTCGACCCCCGATCTCGCGTTTGCCGACGTTCGCGCCGAGATTGACGCCGCGGCAATGATCGCAGCCCGACGAGAAGGACCAACGACCGGACACTCGATAGCCGCCTTCGACCGCTTCCGCCGTGCCGGTGGGGTTGTACGACGACGAGTGCATCGTTGCCGGATTGTCGCCCCACATGTCGTGCTGCGCGCGTTCGTCGAAGAGCGCGAGCTGCCACGGATGCACGCCGATGACACCGGCGACCCAGCCGGCGGACGGCGACGCGCGGGAAATTTCGAATCCGGCGTCGATGAATTCGACCATCGTGACTTCGCCGCCGCCCCAACGAGCGGGCTGGAGCGCGCGGACGAAGCCGTTGTCGAGTAGGAGTTTCCACGTGTCGTCGCTCAGACGACGCAGTTTGGCGTCTTCCGCCGCAGTCGCGGCGAACGCCGGCGCGAGTTGTTTGGCGCGCTCGACTAGATTCACGTCACTCCCCTTGCTCTTGTAGCGATCGTTACAGTAATTTATGCACACGGTCGGGGTCAACACCAGGGCGATGCGAACCATGGCGCGTGCGGTCAGACGCAAACGAGTGAACGGCGAGGAGTCACGGGAACGGATCTTGGAAGCCGCGGCGGAAGTCGCGAGCGACCGCGGCTACGAGGGCACCAGCATCTCGCTGGTGAGCGAACGCTCGGGTTTACCGGCGAGCTCGATCTATTGGCACTTCGAGGACAAGGATCACCTGATCGCCGCGGTGATCGAGCGCAGCTTCGACCGCTGGCTCGAAGGCATGGGTGCGTGGGTACCGAAGACGAAGGGCGCGTCGCGTGATCAGCTTTTTATTGCGTCTTTCGCTCAAACGGCCAAGGCGCTGACTGACGCGCCGGTCTTTCTGAGGCTCGGTTTGATGCTCGGCCTCGAGCGCCGCCCGGAAGAGCCGACCGCGCGCAACCTGTTCCTGCAGGTGCGCGAACAGGCCTTCAACCGCGTGAT
>DASRZO010000594.1:0-4997 GCA_035686405.1 Pseudomonadales bacterium
ATTCGTGGATTTTGATCTCTGCGGGGACTCCGATGCGCATGGCGCGCTCCTTCCGTGAAACTGTCGGCTAACCTACGCGCCTGGTCACGCCATTACCTTGCAAAGTCGCGGGGCGGCGGCCATTCTTCGCAAGAATCCATCAAGATTTTGAATAATGGCGCAAGCTTCTATCGAGACGGATCGAATCGACCGTTCGATCCTGCATGAGCTCCAGCAGGACGGTCGCCTGCCGAACGCGGCGCTCGCCCAGCGGGTCAGCCTGTCGGAGTCCGCCTGCCTGCGCCGGGTGCGGCGTCTCGAGGCCGCGGGACTCATCCGCGGGTACGTCGGGCTGGTCGATCAATCGCTCGCCGGGTATCCGGACAACGTCTTCGTGCGAATCACGCTGACGAGCCAGCAACAGGACGACTTGAAGCGCTTCGAAGTCGCCGTCCGCCAAGTGCCCGAGGTGATGGAGTGTTATCTGATGTCCGGCGACGCCGACTATTTGTTGCGCGTGATCGTCGCGGACGCGCGCGACTACGAGCGGGTCCACAGCCAACATCTGACCCAGCTGCCCGGCGTCGATCGCGTGCACTCGAGCTTCGCGCTGCGCACCGTGATCAAAAAGACCGAGCTGCCGGTGCGCTGAGCTCGGCCAAGGTCGCATGGCCGCCGCTCGACGGCGGAATCACACGTTGCTTGACTGATTCGGGGAGCAAGCGCTCACCTCGCAAGGACCTTCAGCCGAGTAACGGCGGCCGTCGATCCGCCCACGGCGCCGCTTCTTCGATCTGCTGCGCGAGAGACAACAGCGTCGCCTCGGCGCCGAATCGACCGACGAACTGGCTGCCCATCGGCAAGCCATCGCGCGACCAATGTAGCGGCAACGAGATCGCCGGCTGGCCGGTCGCGTTGAAGATCGGCGTGAACGGGAACCATTCGAACGTCCGCTTCGTCCACGTGATGCCGTCGATACCCGGTGCGTTTTGATCGATGACGCCGTGTTTCGGCGGTGGCTGCGCCGACGTCGGCGACAGCAGTACGTCGATGCCTTCGAAGTATTGCGCAACGCGGCGCGACACCTCGTTGAAGTAGGCGAGCGCGGCGACGACGTCGAACGCCGTCATGCGCTTCGCGTCTTCGTAGCAGGCGAGCGTCGCGGTCTCGAGCGTCTCCAGCGAGATCGGCCTGCCGAGCGTGCGCGCAACCGATTCGAGCGGAAACGAAGTACCGACGCACCAGATGACGTGCACGTGCTTCGTGAAAAGATCCCAGTCCACCGTCAGCGTCGCGTCGACGACTTCGTGACCGAGGTCGGTCAGCAGTGCGCGCGAACGTTGCATCGACTCGGCGCACTCCGGATGCAGCGGCGCGCCGAACGGCGACTGCGTCATGCACGCGACGCGCAAGCGACCCGGCGGCCGCTTCGACTGCGCGAGAAACGAACCGGCGGCCACGAGTTGCGACGGGGCGCCGACGTCGGGGCCGGCGACGGCGTCGAGCAGCGCGGCCGCGTCGCGCACGCTGCGCGTCACGGCAAACTCGATCGCCTGTCCGAGCAGCGGATCCGACGCGTCCGGACCGGACGGTGTGCGATCGCGAGTCGGCTTCAAGCCGACGAGGCCGTTGCTCGACGCGGGAATTCGAATCGAGCCGCCGCCGTCATTCGCGTGTGCGATCGGCACGATGCGCGCGCCGACGGCCGCGCCCGAGCCGCCGCTCGATCCGCCAGGACTGTGGCCGAGCTTCCAGGGGATGTGCGCCGGACCGAACGCGACCGGCTCGGTCGTGCCGCAATAGCCGAACTCCGGCGTCTGTGTCGTGCCGACGGTGACGAGGCCCGCGCGACGGAAGCGCGCCATCAATTCGGTGTCGGTCGGAAAAGACACACCGCTCGTCAGCCTGCTGCCCATTCGGCACGGCGCATTCGCCGCGTGCAGCACGAGTTCCTTGATCATGAACGGCACGCCGGCGAACGGCGCGTCCGGGCGCAACGACTTCACGTCGTTCGCACTCGCGTCGCGCAGCACTTCGAGCACCGCGTTGAGTTTCGGATTGAAGCGCTCGATCGCCGCGAGCGCGACGTCGCGAACTTCGCCCGCCGAGACGTCGCGGCGACGAATCATTTCCGCGAGGGCGGTCCCATCGAGCCTCGAATACTCATCGAACGACAACATGGAGCCTCCCCGCCGAACGAGCGTCGGTCATCGAGTGAACGTGGATTGCCGAGCGTTAGATCAGATCCGCCGGCTTCAGCGCGAACTCCTGCACCACCGCGTCGGCATAGTCGATGCGCCCGGTGAGCTTCTTCGAATCGCCGTGGCACAAACGCAAACACGCTTCGGCCATGTGCTCGACCGGGGTGACCCGGTCTTTGTTCGTCTCGTTGATGAGCTTGTGGTGCATCACGCCCGGCGTCGCGACGAGCCCCGGCGAGATGACGTTGACGCCGATGCCGTCGTCGTACACCTCTTGCGCGAGCCCGGTCGTGAAGCGTTCGAGCGCCGCTTTGCACATGCCGTAGACGGTGCCGCCACGACCCGGCAGGTCCTTCTGCGGATGAATCGCCGCGTGCGACGAGATGTTCAGGATCCAGCCGTGACCGCGTTCCTTCATCCCCGGCAGCACGCGCTGCGACAACTCGAACGGCGCCCAGACTTGCACGTCCATCATCAAACGGAAGCGCTTCTCGGGAAAATCGGCAACCGGAATGAAGTACGTGATCGCCGCGTTGTTGACCAGGATGTCGACCGCCCCGTACGCCTTCACCGCCGCGTCGATCAAGTGCTGACGGTCCGCGGGATTCGCGAGATCTGCGCGCACCGCGAGCGCGTCGCCGCCGGCTGCGTTGATGCGATTGACGGTGTCGGTGATCGTGCCAGGCAGGTAGTGCTCTTCCGCTTCGACGGTGCGGGCGCTGACAACGACCTTGGCGCCCTCCATCGCGAAGCGGCGTGCGATCGCTTCGCCGATGCCGCGACTCGCGCCGGTGACGACCGCGACTTGGCCGGCCAGCAGACCATTGCGATTGATGCTCGGCATTGGAATCCCCCGTGTTTGCGCTGCTTTTCGTCGGATGATACATCGCAAATTCGGGGCGTATGATGGCGGCGCACGGCTACGTGGAGGTCGAACCATGCGATCGATGTGGCTATCCATGCTACTTGTGGCCAGCGTGCAGACCGAGGCGGCGGTATCGGTGATCGGTACCAGCGACGCCGAAGCCTGCTACGAAGGCGCCACCTTCAACCCGCAATCCGCGAACGACGACTCCTGCAACGAAGCGATCAAGCACGGTCGGCTCAGTCAGCCCGTCCTTGCAGCGACGTATTCGAACCGCGGCATCATCCTCGCGAATCACGGTGAACTCGACAAAGCAATCGCCGATCAGAACATGGCGATCTCGCTCGATCCGAAATCCGCGCGCGCACACATCAACCGCGCTAACGACTACTACCGGGCGAAACGCCACGCGGAGGCGATTGCCGACTACGACGTCGCGATCTCTTTACCGGGCGGCGAACTCGCGCCGGCGTTTTACAACCGCGCTCAAGCGCACAAGGCGCTCGGTCACAAGGACCTCGCGAATCGCGACTTGAAGCAAGCCGCGGCGCTCGAACCGGTGACCTACAAACACGCGCTCGACGAACTCGAGTAGGCCGGCGCGCACCGATCGCACGCGCCAGGCGCTGCTTTACCCCGCCGGCAGCGTCAGCGACGGTGTCGCCGCCGGTGGCCCGGTCTCGGACAGCGCAAGGAGAATCATGATGAAAGACAGCGTGCGCTTGGAGGCGAAATCCCGCGCGTCGATCCAGAACCAGCGGTCCTCGTAACGGACGGACGCGAACGCGTCGCTCGGACGATCCTCGCCGCTCGACACGTGAAGGCTGGACAACACATGAATATCGCGCGGCAGCGGGGGCCCGACGCGGCCGTCCGCCTCGTGCTCCGCGGGTACCTGAACGTCGAATGACAGCTCGACCAGGACGTCGAGCACCGTCCGCGTCAACAGCACGATCTCGTCCTTCCCTTTGCTGACGGCACCGAAGCCCAGCCGATACTCGGTGAGCGCCGGGTCGACGCCGAGCAGGTCCGTCACGATGCGGCGTTCGTCGTTCAGTTGCTCGTTGTCGACTGGTGCGATCACCAGGAACGTCTCTTCATCGGCGCCTTTCTTCTCTCTGCGCACGCCGATGTCGCCCCTTTGTTGGAGCGTCTGCAACGCAGCAATCAGTTGAGGAAACCGCGGATCCTCGGGCTCGGCCTTCGCGCGCGTCACCACGGCACCACGGATACCGTTGATCGAGCGGACACCGAACCGAAACACGGCTTCCAGCGGCCAACCCGCCTGCACGAGGTCCAGGATCAATTCAGGACCGAGTGGCGTCAGCAGGCTTTTCGTGAAGTGTTGGCCAGTCAGCGGCTGATAGGTGATCGTCGGACGGTCGGCCCATTGCACCGAGCCTCCCACGCTCGACGGGTTGGCGCCGTTCTTCGCCGGGAATTGGCCAAGACCCGAGACCTCCCCCTGCAGCGAGTATTGTTCGACGACCGACGCGACATCGAGGAACAGTGGCGCGTCCGCGTAGCGCAGCTTCACGAGGTTGAGCAATATGTTCTCTTTCCAGGAACGCGAAATCGCATCGGCGTAGCTGAAGCGGTCCTGCACCACGTGCGATGGCCCGATGCTCTGGCACGCGATGAGAGTCGACGAAGCGAGAAGCGCAACGGCGGGGACGAATAACGATTTCATGAAGCCTCAATCGCCTGGTTCTTTCGCAGCCTTCCCGAGCATTGCGCCGGCGATCGTCGGGAACAGCAGCACCGACAGCAGCGCCGCACCGACCAATGCGGCGGCGACGTCCGGGTTCATCACGCCCATCGTCGTTCCGACGCCGGTAATCACGATGGTGATCGACAGCGAGGGCACCGCCGACGACAGCGCAAACGGCAACCGCTGCGCCTTCGTGATGTCGTTTCTGTACAGCAACACCGGCGCGCCGCGGACGATCAAG
>DASRZO010000595.1:0-2033 GCA_035686405.1 Pseudomonadales bacterium
TCTACGCGCCGGGCGACGCGAAAATCGTGTTCGTCAAAGCGCTCTGAGCGCCTTGGCTTCCGCCTCACTCGAATCGGGTTCGCTCGCGTAGGCTTCAGTCGCCGCGTCGCGCGCGCGGCGAACGCGGCGCTCCAACGCCAGGCGCAATCGCGAATGCCGCTCCGGCGTCAACGGCCACGTCCACGCGAGATACAACGCCGCGACGAACAACGCGGTCGGCACGATCGCATACAGCACGCCGAGCCACGCCAATTCGTTCGCACTGTGCGCAGCTCCCGCGCGTGGATCGAAGCCGACGAGCCCGAGCGCCGGCAACGACAGGAAACCGAACGACGTCGCGAGCTTCGTCATGAACCCGAGAATGGCGAAGTAGCTCGCCGGCCGCGAATCGCGCGAGCGCGCGGTGTCGACGTCGACGACGTCGGCGACCATCGCGCGCGGCAGATACGCGAACGCACCGAAGCAGAAACCCTTCACCGCAAAGAGCGCGTAGAACGCGTACAGCACGCCGCGATCGTCGAGCCAGCCGAGCCGGGCGTCGAACAGCGGCCGCAGCGCGAAGATGATCAGGCTGTCGATGGACACGAGCAGCATCGCCGCCGCGAGCGAGCGATGTTTGCCGAACGCGCGGGCGAGCGCGTTCCACGCCGGAATCGCACCGAGGCCCGCAGCGAAATACATCACGTAGAGCCACCCCGCGCGCGGCACGCGGATGACTTCCTGCATGAAGAACAGCGACATCGCGTTGCGGAAGCTCTCCCCGCCGGTGATCAGGAATTCGATCCCGATGATCACGAAGAACAGGCGATTGCGCTTCATGAGCGACAGCGAGCGCAGCCACGACGTGCGGCCTTCGCCGTCCTGCTTCGGCAGTTCCGGTACCTGCGTGACGAGCGCGAGCAACGCGAGCGGCAACAGCACGACGATGAAGCCGCTGTACGCCGCGAGCACGCGCGCCGCGGTGGCCGCGCTGCCGTACACCGTTTCGACGCCGGCCGGCACGAGCGCCGCCGCGACGAGCCCGAGCAGGCCGACCATCTCGCGCGCCGACTGAATGCGCGTGCGCGCGTGATACTCCGTCGACAGTTCCGCGCCCCACGCGGCGAACGGCGTGCCGAGCAGCGTCCCGCCGAGCCGCAGCGCGACGTACCAGCCGACGAGATACCACGGCGAAATCCCGGGGGTCGGGTTCAGCAGCATCCACACCGAGACGGTCAGCCACGGCACACCGACGACGATCCACGGCCGCCGCCGGCCCCAGCGCATGCGAAAGCGATCCGACACGAACCCCATCGGCGGATCGGTGATCGCATCGACGATCGACGCGACCATGCCGGCGATGCCGATCCACTGCAGTGCGACACCCATGTCGGTTGCATAGGCGCGCGGCAGCCAGATCCCGAGCGGATAGCCGAGCATCGCGAGCGGGAAGGCAAAGCTCGCGTAACTCCACGTCACGCGCCCCGACACGGTGCCCGTCGTCGTCACGTTCCCCTGCTCCCCGCTTACACCTCAGTGGGGCTGTTGTAGCATGAACGCACCCTCACCCGCCCGAGAGACCGACCTTGGACGCATTCCGCCAAGACGTGCGCCGCTGGCTCGACGCGAACTGTCCGCCGTCGATGCGCACACCGATGCCGCAAGACGAAATGCCCGGCGGCGGCCGCCGCGCGCAGTACAAGAATCCGGACACGAAAGTGTGGCTCGACCGCATGGCCGAGAAGCGCTGGACCGTGCCGATGTGGCCGAAGCAATACGGCGGCGCGGGTCTCGACAAAGATCAGAACCAGGTGCTGCAGGACGAACTGCGCCGCATCAACGCGCGTCCCGCGCTGTTCGGCATGGGCATCAGCATGATCGGCCCGGCGCTGTTGGAATTCGGTACGCCCGAGCAGAAGGCCGAGCACCTGCCGAAGATCGCGCGCGGCGAGATCTGGTGGTGTCAGGGCTACAGCGAGCCGAACGCGGGCTCCGACCTCGCGAGCCTGAAGACGAGCGCAGTCGAGCACGGCGACGAATACATCATCAACGGC
>DASRZO010000596.1:0-6850 GCA_035686405.1 Pseudomonadales bacterium
ACGCGGCCTGCCGTGGCTGCACCGAACCCTGATCGAAGGTCAGTACGATTTCCCGCGCGGGCTGTATTTCGCCGGGCGCGCACCGGTCGAATCGAACGTGCTACTGCAGGAGTTGTTTGCCGAGATCCTCGCCGACAGCGAACTTGCGCTCGTCGTCGATCTGCACACCGGAATGGGTGACTACGGCGATTGCCTGTATCTGCCTGGACACGATCGCGGCACGGCCGCCTTCGATTGGCTGCAACGGCATTTCAACCGACAGCGGCTGGTCGAGCCGACACAGGACGACTCGTCGCCTGCCGTTCCGGTCGCCGGACAATTGTCACGCTGGCTCGGCGACCGATATGCCCAGGTGCGCTACCTGACGGTCGAGTTCGGCACCGTCGGCGGCGAACGGATGATCGCGTCGGAGCGCGCAGAGAACTGGCTGTTCCAGTACGGCGACCGCTCGTCGCGACAGGCGGCCGACATCATTCGCGAAGTGCGCGAGACGTCCGCGCCATCGGACCCTCGTTGGCGGCATCGGGTGCTCGTGCAGGGCGCCGGCGTGCTCGCCGACGCCTATCGCGCCGTGTTCGGCGCGCCGAAACTGAAGCGTTGAGGAGCCGATATGTCGCTGTCACGAGAGGGTCGTCCGGTCGACGCCGTCATCGCCGCACTCGCCGCCAAGCGAGCCCGCGACGTCCGCTGGCAGGACGGCCGCGCGTTCGGGATGGTCTACTACGGCGGCCCCGGCGTGCACGAAGCCGCGGAACGCGCGGCGGCGATGTACCTGCACGAGAACGCGCTGAACACCGCGGCATTTCCGTCGCTCGGCGCCATTCAGGCGGACGTCGTCGGCTGGACCGCCGATGTGTTGCGTGCGCCGGCGGGCGCGGCCGGATTCCTGACCAGCGGCGGCACCGAGTCGATCTTGTGCGCCGTACTCGCCGCGCGCGAGCGGGGGCGCGCCGAGCGCGGCATCGAGCGCGGCGAGATCGTGTTGCCCGAAAGCGCGCACGCGGCGTTTCACAAGGCCGCGCATCTCTTCGGTCTCACCGTTCGCAAAACCCCCGTACGGCCCGACTGGACCGCTGACGTCGCCGAGATGGCGCGCGTGGTCAATCGCAACACCGTGCTGATCGTCGGTTCGGCGCCGCAGTATCCGCAGGGCGTCATCGATCCGATCCCGGACATCGCGGCGCTCGCGCAGACCGTCGATGCGAATTGCCACGTCGACGCATGCATGGGTGGCTTCGTGCTGCCGTTCGCCGAGATGCTCGGCCGGCAGGTGCCGCCGTGGGATTTCCGGGTCGACGGCGTCCATTCGATTTCGGCCGACGTGCACAAACTCGGCTATGCGCCGAAGGGCGTGTCGGTGATCCTGCATCGCTCGAAAGAACTGCGCCGTTACCAGACGTTCGTGTTCGACGGCTGGCTCGGCGGCTTCTACGCGTCGCCGAACATCCAGGGGACGCGCTCCGGACTGCCGATGGCGGCGGCGTGGGCCGTCATGCAGCACCTCGGCATCGACGGTTACGTCGCGTTGACGCGGCAGGCACTCGACAACGCCGACCGGCTGCGCGCCGGCATCGCCGCGATCGACGGCGTCCGCGTGCTCGGCGCGGGCGCGTTCCATCTGGTCGCGATGGCGGCGGATCCGAACGTGACGCCGCCGGTGGACGTATTCGCCGTCGGCGATGCGTTGCGCGGTCGTGGCTGGTTCCACGACCGGCAGGGCCCGCCCGATTCGCTGCACTCGACCGTCAGCAACAGCAATACCGGCGTGATCGAGCAGTACCTCGCTGACCTGCGCGCGTGTGTCGATGAGGTGCGAGGCAGGCGGGCGGACGACCGATCGACGAACTACGCGACGTTGGAATGAGGTGAATGCAGCCGCGTCGCCGCGTCGAGCAGCGCGGCGACACCGTCGGCGTCGAGCCCCGCGGTCACCGTCTCGTAACGCACGGCGGACTCCGGCTCGGCGAAGTGACGCGGGTGCGGCAGGTAGCGCAGGTGGGCGTTGGCGAGCCCGATCACGAAGGCGCGCGGCGAACCGGTGCGCTGCGTCCACGCATCGCCGACCTCCACCAGCACTTCGCCCGGCAGCGCCGCGAACTCGAAGTCGCCGATCCCGAGCACCTGCACCGGCGCCGTCACAGTGCGCGGCCCGGCGCTGCCGGCGTCGAGGCGCGCGCGTGCGCCGAGGTAGTCGCAGCAGGCGACCATCAGGCGCCGCATCTCCGGCTCCGGTAGATCGCGCCGCATCACCACTGCGGACGCGGCGGCCCAGAGTCGCGTCGGCGCCGTGCTCGCTTCGAAGCCGCGGCCGAGGAAATCCGTTAGCACGTCGCGGGACGCGTCGAGTCGCGCCGACAGGACCTCCGGCGCGAGGTCGCCGCCGGCGGGCGGCAGCTGCAGGTCCGCGCGCGCCGCCGCGAGGCGCCAGTCCAGCGGTTCCGCGCGCGCGAGCACACGCCGGACCTCCGCCGCGATGGCTGTGCCGACGCGCTCGGTGTCGGCGAGGGTGCCGCCGCAGTAGCCGCGCGGGTCGAGCGCGTCGCGGTTCGGACTGGTGAGGGGTACCACGTTGCCTTCGGTGGTATTGAAGAACAGCGCGGTCGCGCCCGGCAGATCACGCTCGAGCGCGCGCTGGGCCCATCCGGGGAAGTCGCCGCTGATCGACGGGTTGTCCCAGCCGAGTGTCACCGGGTGGCAGCCGACGCCGAACAGCAGCGCGAACGGTGCGCCGTCCGCGAGCGCCGCGATCACCGGCACGCGCTCGTCGACGTGGTTCGGCGCGCCGCGGGTGCGGCGATTGAGCAGCAGATCCGTCCGGCCGACCCCGCCGACGAGCGTGGCCGGCCGCGCCGTCGCGACGGCGTCGGTGCCGGCGCGGACCATCTCGCGCTCGACGAACGCCGCGTAGTCGCCGTCGATCGCCGGCGCGGAGTGCGTGTGCGACGCGCACACGCAGATCTGCGGCGGCGCGAGCGCGGTGTGCCGGGTGAGCGCTTCGACCACCGCCGCGCCGAGCCGGCGCGGGATGCACAGCAGATCGGCGGTGACGATCAGCAGGCGTTGGTCCGCGCATTCGAGGTAGAGCGCCTTGGCGGCGATCCGGTCGAGCACGCCGCTGCTCGGCGTGGTGCGCTGGCCGAAACCGGCGAGCGGCAGCGGTACGTCCGGCGTGATGTCGACCCGGGCAACGCCTGCGCGTCCTGCGTTGTGCATCGCCACGACCTCCCGCCACGTTCCGGTACGACACCGTACCGCAACGTCGCCGTCGCCCGCATGCCCCGGTTCCGCGCACCGCTCCGCCGCCGGGGGGCGCGGTGGGCGCCGATCTAGGCATCGCAGGACGCCCACGCAACGTCAGTTGCCGAGCGATCCGATTGCCGTTCAGGTGCGAGCCACGATCGCATCGGCGACCCGCGCCGCGAGCGCCATCACGGTGAGACACGGATTGAAGCCGCCGTTGCTGACGTGCAGCGACGCGTCGGCGACGTAGAGATTGTCGACGCCATGCACGCGCCCGAACGGGTCGGTGACCGACGTCGCGGGGTCGCTGCCCATCCGGCACGTGCCGGCTTGATGCTGTCCGGCGGAGACGTAAGCGCCGGTCTCCGCGCCGAACGGTTCGACGCCGTTCGCGCCGGCCGCTGCGAGCCATTCGCGTGCGCGTTCGCGCAGGAACGCGCCGGTGCGCAGCGTCTGCGGATGGACGTTGCCGGACAGGCGCGCGACCGGCACCCCGAACGAGTCGACGACGGTCGGGTCGAGCGTGACGCGCGCCTCGGGATTCGGAATCTCCTGGACCGGTCCCATCACCATCGCGATGCGGCGGTACGCGTGCGCCATCCAGCGCTTGTTGGCGATGCCCCACGGCGCCGGCGCACGGTGGCGGTTCGCATACCAGAACTGGATCGGCAGCACCGGGTAGTCGTTCGCGAGCATGCCGCCGCCGATGATGCCGAAGTTGCCGTGGCTGAATTCGCAGGTCGCGACGGTCGGTCCGGGACCGGGACCGTTCGCGATCGGTTCGTCGAATTCGCCGCGCGCGCCGACGTAGACGTGCGCCTGCAGGTGACGGCCGAGTTGATCGGAGTGATTTCCGAAACCGCTCAGCCACAACAGCCGCGCGGATTCGATCGCGCCGGCGCTGCTCACCACGACGTCGGCGCCGATCTCGCGCGTGCGTCCGTCGGCCGCCGCGACGACGACGCCGCGCACCCGAGTGCGGCCGTCTTCGATCACGCGGACGACGCGCAGTTCGGTTGCCAGCGTGAAGCGGCCGGTCGCCATCGCTTTCGGAAGCATCGTGTTCTGGCTGCCGCCGCGCGCATTCGCGGGGCAGGCGAAGCCGACGCACAGCCGATTGCGGGAGCACGGGCCGCGGCCGTCGTAGTCGCGCGAGTTGATCGCGAGCGGCACGGCTTTCATGGTCCAGCCGAGCCGCTCGCCCGCCGCCGCGAGCAAGCGTCCCTGCGCGTCGCGCTGGTGCGGTGGCATCGGATAGTCGCGCAATCGCGGCCCCGCGTGCCGGTGTCCCGGCTCGCCGGCGACGCCGACGGCCCGTTCGGCCCAGTCGTAGTGCGGCGCGAGCGCGGCGTAGTCGAACGGCCAATCGGCGAGGCTCGAACCGTCCGGCACGCCATACAGGCTCGCTAGCCGGAAGTCCTGAGGGGCGAAGCGCCACGCTTGCGCACCCCACACGCGCGTGCCGCCGCCGACCGCCATCGCGTTGTTGCCCCATGCCGCGTGGTGCGGATCGTATGTGCGCGGCGCCCGGCCGCTCGTCGCGATCACGCGCGGATTGCCGGCGAGCTCCGGCCCCACGTTGTGGCCGTAGCGCGCGAAACGGTGGTTGCGCAGGTGGTCCATCGGCACGTCGGCTCGCTCGAGATAGCGGCCGCGCTCGATGCACAGCACGTCGAGACCGGCTTCGGTCAGCTTGCGCGACACGACGCCGCCGCCGGCGCCGGAACCGACGACAACGACCCGATAGTGGGGCGCGAGCGCATCGATGTCCGGGCGTTCGTACGGCGGCAGTTCGTGCGGGATGTCGATCTCCGGGCGATAGTCGAAGTCGATCATCCGGAAGCTGGCGCCGCCGTAGTTGCCGCCGTTCTCCGGGTTGCCGTAGTAGCTCTCGGCGACGGCCCTAACGAACCAGTCGTGGCGCGCGAGCGGCTCGCCCGCGAGCAGCGCGCGCAAGCGGTCTTCGCGGTCGCCGACCACGTCGGCCCAGTTGCGCTCGAGGAATTCGCGGAAGCCGGCCTCGCTCGCCGAGTAGAACTCGTCGGTCGGGATCGCTTCGTCGGCAAGCGCATCGAGGCGCTGCCACGCCGCTGCGTCGAGGTCGCTCATGACGTGCGCGCCGCCGTTCGCGCGGACGACGCTATGGCGCCGACAGCTCGACCGCGAAAAGGCGCAGGTCGGTGGTGCCGCAGTAGCGCTCGGCGGCATCGACGAGATCGGGCAGCACGGCTGGGCGATTGCGGTTCCACGTGGCCGACTATACGGGGATGGGGCGACCGGGGTACTGAACCCCGCTGGCTGGCGGCCGCCGACCACGGCGCCACACAGATGCACGCATGGTTCGGCGGGACCCGCAACATGGAAACATCGTGTACGCCAGGGTGGCCGAGCCGGGCGTGGCGTCGCTATAGTCCACGGTCCGCATCGATAACGAACGACGAGACGGGGGCTGTGACGTGAACTTCGAACTACCCAAAGAATTGACGGACTATCTGGCCGAGCTCGACGACTTCATCGAGAAGGTGATCAAGCCGCTCGAGAACTCCGACGACAACATCCGCTTCTTCGACCACCGCCGCGAAGACGCGCGCACCGATTGGGATCGCGGCGGCCTGCCGTCCGAGGACTGGGAAGCGTTGCTCGCGAAGGCGCGCAAACTCGCCGACGACGCCGGCCACTACCGCTATCCGTTTCCGAAGGAGTACGGCGGCAAAAACGGCACGAACCTCGGCATGGCGGTGATCCGCGAACACTTCGCGGCAAAGGGTTTGGGCCTGCACAACGATCTGCAGAACGAGCACTCGATCGTCGGCAACAACGTCGGCCTGTTGCTGATGCTCCACCACGGCACCGAAGAGCAGAAGAAGGAGTGGATTCCGGCGATGCTGGCCGGCCAGCGCGGCTTCGCGTTCGGCATCACCGAACCCGATCACGGCTCCGACGCCACGCACATGGAAACGGTCGCGCGGCGCGACGGCGACGAGTGGGTGATCAACGGCGCGAAGACGTGGAACACCGGCATCCACAAGGCGAAATACGATTTGATCTTCGCGCGCACGAGCGGCAAGGCCGGCGACGGCGACGGCATCACCGCATTCATCACGCCGACGAACGCGAAAGGCTTCAAGGTCGAAGAGATGCTGTGGACGTTCAACATGCCGACCGACCATGGCCGCATTTCGCTCACCGACGTGCGCGTGCCGAACGACGCGATCTTCGGCGGCGAGGGCAAAGGACTCGGCGTCGTGCAGATGTTCTTCAACGAGAACCGCATTCGTCAGGCGGCGTCGAGCCTCGGGGCCGCGCAGTTCTGCATCAACGAATCGGTCGAATACGCGAAGGTGCGCAAGCCGTTCGGCAAGCCGCTGTCGGCAAACCAGGCGATCCAGTTCCCGCTCGTCGAATTGCAGACGCAATGCGACATGCTGCGCGCGTTCATCCGCCAGACCGCGTGGAAGATGGACGAATACGGCGCCTTCACGCAGTCGAAGGAAGTGTCGATGTGCAACTACTGGGCGAACCGGCTGTGCTGCGAAGCCGCCGATCGCGCGATGCAGGTGCACGGCGGCATGGGTTATTCGCGGCACAAACCGTTCGAGCACATCTATCG